>NZ_JBBMMD010000035.1:0-270560 GCF_037844525.1 Tepidibacter sp. Z1-5
TTCATCTATTTTTTTATCAAATTCCCCTCTTGCTGATTCTAACTGTGCATCTACTATTACTTCTGCTGTTGTATCTTTTACCATAATTGTATATCTTTGTGCAGTCCCCTTATCAAACTCTACTGTTAATTCTACATCCCCTACTACTTTAGTTGCCATGTATTCTTTTTTTATTATTAGCTTATTTCCTACAAATTCATAATTTCCATTTCCTATTGAAACTCCGCCTAATTTTACATCTCTTACTGTTGTTGCACTATTTAATGTAACTCCTACTTCTACGTCTGCTTGTTCATCTATTTTTTTATCAAATTCCCCTCTTGCTGATTCTAACTGTGCATCTACTATTACTTCTGCTGTTGTATCTTTTACCATAATTGTATATCTTTGTGCAGTACCCTTATCAAACTCTACTGTTAATTCTACCTCTCCTACTACTTTAGTTGCCATGTATTCTTTTTTTATTATTAGCTTATTTCCTACAAATTCATAATTTCCATTTCCTATTGAAACTCCTCCTACTTTTACCTCTCTTACTGTTGTTGCACTATTTAATGTAACTCCTAATTCTACGTCTGCTTGTTCATCTATTTTCTTATCGAATTCCCCTCTTGCTGATTCTAATTGTGCACTGTGCTCAATACCATCAACTTTAGCCATTGTTGTCAAGTCTACTATTTTTACAGTTGATACATTTCCTGCATTATCACTAACTACAACATATACTTTATATGCCGTATTTTCTGTTAATCCTGTAATGTTAAAAACTTCTTCTTCTCCTGATATTACTGATTTATTTCCTTTTAATGTTACTGTAGTATTTTTACTATCTTGACCATACTTTACTTGTGTTTTACTTGGTTCTGTATCTCCTTTTGGTAATACTATATAATATACCGTTCCATATTCATTTGATTTTAGCTTAACATCTGCACTTGTATCTTTAACATTTGCACTACTTACTCCACTTACTGTTGGTGCTGTATAATCTCTATTGCTAGAACTACTACTTGATGAAGAAGATCTATTTACAGAATTAGATTTTGATCCTTCTATCTTCTTAACATATCCACTTCCATTTACTCTAGCTCTTTCATCAGCATCTATTGTAGTAATTTTAGTATTACTAGCTACATATATATAAGCATCCTCTGCATCACCTTTTATATATACTTTAGATATTTCTCCTTCTTCTAAATAAAGATCTGCATCTTCTACTTCTATATCTACATCATCAAAGTCACCTTTTAATGTAACTTTATGATTGTCTTCAACATATACATCATCAAATCCTGTTTTAGTTAATTTATCACTTCCTGATAAATCTTCTTCAAGTATTGCTCCTGATTTTAATGTAACTGTGTCTATAGTTGTGCTTCCTTGTGCAACTAATCTTACTTTATCATCTTTTTTATCAACAACTACTTTTCCTAAATCACAATCTTCAATATATATACTGTTTTCTCCGCCTCCATATATATATGTAGTTCCTTTTACTGTAACATCTTCAAGATATACTTCTCCGTCTCCTATATCTGATGATATCGTAAGATCTCCATCTATTGTTTTATTTTTTAATCTATCCCCTTTATCATCTATTACTACATCTTCTCTCTTTTTTGATTTTCCATCATCTTTAGAACTATAGCTACTGCTTGAAGATAAAGATGAGAATCCCGATCCTTTGAATTTTTTATAAATTACAGTCACGGCTTCTGCTCTAGTTATATATTTTTCTGGCCCAAATGTTCCATCAGGATATCCACTCATATTCTTGGAATCTACTAATGCACCTATAGATTTTTTGCTCCAGTCTGCAATTTTATTTGAATCTTTAAAGTTATCACATACATATGCCTTATTATCATATTGTTTATTAAGTACTTTAGCCATAATTACAGCCACTTCTTGTCTTGTAATTTTGTTATTAGGTCTTATAGTATTATCTTCATATCCTGATATATATCCTTTTGCTTTTCTTAGGTCTTCATAAAACCAATCTTTAGATGATGCATCTTTGTAATTAACATCATAAACCAACTTTAAATTAAAAGCTTTGTTTATTAATGATATAAATTCTGCTCTTGTAATATAGTTATCTGGTTTAAATGTACCATCGCTATAACCACTTACAACTCCTTTATTTACTAATGATTTAATTTGATTTGCTGCCCAATGATTATCAACATCTGAAAGTTGTTCAAAATTTGTAGCAAAAGACATACCCATAGAACTAACTATCATAGATGTTGTTATCATAGTTGCCATGGCTTTTTTAATACTTTTTTTGTATTTCATATAACCCTCCTACATTCATTTGTATATTTTCAAAATATAATTAATTTTCGGTAATACATGCGTAAATATTTACATAATATTGTGTTTATTCATAAATTAGTACTATTTTCCTAAAAAAACATTTGCGTCTACCATTACCTTTTTCCTGCTTTTTTTATTCTTTATAAGCTAATTCTTTTTTACTGTATTATCTATCTGATTAAATACTAAGAATACGAGATATTTTGCACTATTCTAATATATAACTTTTTAGAATATCCACTTTCGAGTTCTTATTTACAATCAATTTCAATTGATTTATACTATCTTTATTGACCCAACTAAAATCTATATTATTTTAAAAAAAGTGTTAATAATAAAATTTTTAAATATTCTTGGTTCATATGAGAATAATATACATTTAAATGTGTTTAAAATTTAATCATTAAACTTAAAAAATAAATGGTATTAAAAAGTTAGCAAATGATTTAAATATTTCTGTATAAAACTAGAATTACAGCGTTTGAATATCCGTTAAGAAAGTTCGTTGTTTGACTTCTAGGGAGTTTAAAACTTTTTAGTATATTCAATAAGATGAAATTCTTAGTTTTATTAAAATTCGCTCAATCTCATGTCATCAACGAATTCTAATGAATTCCGTTGCTCAAAAATATTTAATACATTAGTGATATTTTAATGCCATTTATTTTGGAATTAAACCTATTCAATTGTTCTTTTGATAAAATTTATATCTTCTCTATTAATTTATTTCTAAGACATACCCTATAGTTCAATATTTTTATATCATCCTTAAATTCTATTTCTATAGTATTGCCACTCTTATTTATAACTTTTCCTCTTTTGAACTTTTTATGGTTTATTATATCTCCTTTTTTTATATAGTCCAATTCCTCATCAGATGGTTCATTGATTTCTTCTACAAATCTCGATACACAAGCTTTTTTACCATATTTATATTGAGGACTAGATATATGAAGCTTGTCCATGGCCCTTGTCATAGCCACATAAAAAAGCCTTCTCTCTTCTTCAACATCATTCTTACCTTCAATAGATTTATCATGAGGTATAACCCCTTCAATAACTCCTATCACAAATATATTCTTAAACTCCAAACCTTTAGCAGAGTGAATAGTAGTTAAAACCACCTTATTTTTATCGTCGTCTTTTTTCTGATTTGAAATCTCTTCTTTAACATTACTTATATGATCTAAATAATCATCTATCGTCTTGTAGTTTGAAGCGCCCCCTTCTAACTCATTTAAAATTTCAAATAGACCTGTAGTCTTTATCTTTCTCTTTTGGCAATACTCTATTAAGTATCTATCGTATTCAAGACTTGTTCTTATATAAGATATAGCATCTTTTGCAGATATACGACTTATATAATCAAGGTCTAGTTCTAAATCTTCTATAGTCTTTATCTGCCACTTATTTAGATTTGCTTTAGTCTTTATATTGGTTAGAAAATCCCCATCTGCCATGGCTATTTTTATACTCTCTTTAGATATATACCTAAAAGGCTTATTTATAATCCTAGATAATTCATCCTTTAAACTTCTATATAAAGCTACGCTCAAATAACTTATGATATCCTTACTCACCCAGTGATCATATATACTAACAACAGTATCCCTTATTACAAACGGTATATTCATATCCATGAACACATCCACGAGGGCACGCGACTGTATATTTGTTCTATATATAACACTAAAATCACTGTAACTCATATTGTTATTATTAATATTTTCAATAATTAAAGTTCCTATCTTTCTAGCCTCATCTTCAGAATCCTCTGGAGATAGAAATAATATACCATCACCTTTTCCTTTAACAGACTTTATAACCTTATCATACCTATTATTATTATTTTTAATAAGCTTATTCGAGGTTTTTATTATCACATCAGTAGATCTATAGTTCAAATCAAGAACTATATACTTAGAGTTTGCAAAATAGTTTTTGAATTCTAATAAAAAATCAGGTCTTGCACCTCTAAAACCGTAGATACTTTGATCCTCATCTCCAACAACAAATATATTGTTATTAGGCTTTGATATCATCTTTAAAACTTCGAACTGAACCTTATTTATATCCTGGAACTCATCTACTAATATATATCTATACTTTTTTCTAACTAAATCAAGTATATAATCATCATCCTTTAAAAGATTATAAGTATGTATTAACATATCATCAAAATCTATTTTTTTCATGTCACTTTTATAATTTTCATACATAGAATATATTCTCAAAAACTCATCCTTAGATACTACACTAGAATCAAAGTCACGAGAATCTATTAATTCATTTTTAACAAATGATATCTCATTTATAACACCTTTTATAACATCATCTTCCTGATAATTCTCCACATCCATACTCTTTAATATATTCTTTATAGTATATACTTTTTGATGTTCATTTAAAATATTGTCAAGTTGATAATCTTTGAACCCCCTAAGAATTTTAAAAAATACAGAATGAAAGGTCCCAAAATTAACCCTATTTATTAAACTATTGACAGAAAGCCTAATACTTCTTTCCTTCATTTCAATAGAAGAAGCCTTAGTAAAACTAATGGCTAGTATATTTTCAGGCCTAACCTTTAAATTTTGAACCAAATTATTTATTCTATAGCTTATAACCCTAGTTTTACCAGACCCGGGACCAGCTATAACCATACAAGGTCCTTGAAAATGATTTACAGCTATATTTTGATTTTCATTTAAACTTTCACAATTCATATTCATCACCTAATCTATATAATATAACTTTTAAAATTCTCATTCAAGCATCAAAATCCGTATTATGATATTATTATTATAGTCATATTTAACAAAAGCAAAACTACGTGAGGTGATTTAAATGGAAGTTATAACCCATAAAATAGATGAAATAATAGATATACCCGAAAACTCTTGTGTATTTGACATAGAAACCACAGGTCTTAGTTCTAAGTACAACCAAGTAATTTTAATAGGTATATTGTATATAAAAAATAATCAAACTATAATAAAACAATTTTTCGCACACAATACCAATGATGAAAAGGAACTTTTATTTTATTTTAAAGAAGTATTTAAAACATTTGATAATCACATAACCTTTAACGGCCATAGATTTGATATTCCTTTTTTAAATAAAAGGTTTGAGAAAAATAACTTAGATTTCTTTATAAATAAAGATAAAGACATTGATATACTCAAAATAGTAAGACCATATCAGAAAAAATTAAATCTTGAGAATTGTAAATTAAAAACAGTAGAGAGTTTATTGGATATACAAAGAGAAGATACTATCTCAGGAAAAGAAAGTGTTGACATGTACAAAGAATTTGAATCAACTAAAAATGAATCTCTAAAGAAAAAGATACTTCTTCATAATTACGAAGATATATATTACCTTGCTAAATTATTTAAAATAAAAGATATAATTGATTCCAATGAAAAATATATAGATATAGACTATATGCATTCAAATTTAAAATTAAAACTATCAAAATACAAATTCAAAGGTGATTTAATCTATATAGAATATATATCCAAAGATATAATCCCCATTAACATACAAATATATGAAGATGAGTATTCTATAATAGGATCTAATCAAACAATTACAGTAGAATTAAATGTATCATATGCTATATCATCAAATAACAATAAAATTATATATTTTAAACAAGACAAAATAGTTCCATTAAAAATAGATTCAAATGTTTTAGAAAACAATATACTATCTGTAGCCTCTTACTTGTTTAGAAATATTTTTTAAAAATTCGCATTACAAAAAAATGTATCTCTATATCTCGAGATACATTTTTTTCAAATCGAAGCTATATAAATTTTGTTTTTGCAGTTCTTCTTCCCCTCTATAAGCGCCATATCAGCAAGATTGAATATTTTATCAACACCATCTATTAAGTCTGAGCATGCAACACCTATAGTCATGCTTATGTTTAGACCCATGTCTCTTATTGCATTAAGATTCGGTACACTTTTTCTTAATTTTTCTAGTATTTCAACAGATTCCTCCATCGACTTATAAAGTATGATGACAAACTCATCTCCACCTATACGTATTAAATAACCTTCATTATCTTCAATTATTTTTTGTGCCAATTCACTTATCTGTACTAATACATCGTCACCTTTTTTATGCCCAAATAAATCATTTACTATCTTAAAATTATCTAAATCAAATACAGCTAGTGTATACTCTCGTTCACATAAGTTTTCCGAGATAATTTTATCGAAATATTTTCTATTATAACACATTGTAAGCGTATCTTTATTTGTTATTTCATTTATTCTTTCAAACAACTTAGAATTAACAGCCGCTATACTCAGCTGTGTAGAGAGTATATCGAAGAAACGTTTAGTATTTTCACTAAAGAAATTTTTATTTCTATGTTCTACTATTATAACTCCCATTCTCATATTAGCTCTAAAATCCTCTAAAGGAGATATTAATACAGAATTAACATTTTCACCTTTACAAAAAATAAAGTTTTCCTTTTTTATATCCAAAGTTTTAGTTTCTTTTATTTTTAAAATATCATCTGGAAAGTAACTGCAAATATCTATCTCATATTCATTACTATTGTATATACTTCTAGAATAAGATGTATACCTATTGATATTATCGCTCTTTATCCATATACTACAAGTATCTACTCCCAACACTCCCATAAGTATATCTGTAATATTTTTCATCAATCCTTCAAAAGAATCAATAGTTCCAGATGCTTTTATAACTTGACTTAATATCCAATTTATAGCTTTGAACTCTTGAAGTTCTTTATTTAAATTAACATTTTCTATTCTCAATTCATCATTCAACATCTTAATCTTTTCATTCTCTATACTATTTTTAAATCTATTCATATTCAACATTTCGTCCTCCAATTTAAGATTAATAAATTCAACTTTAAATTAAAGATATTTCTTATATACTATGCTATACTCAATTTTTGTATGATTAAACATTTTTGGATATTATTACATTTTTGTATTCTTCCGACAATTCATTATATAAACAAAAAAACAACCTATACTAATATAAGTTGTTTTTCTACTGGCGGAGAAGGAGGGATTCGAACCCTCGCGTCCCGTAAAAGACCTACTCCCTTAGCAGGGGAGCCTCTTTAGCCACTTGAGTACTTCTCCATATGGAGCGGGTGAAGGGAGTCGAACCCTCGCAGCTGGCTTGGAAGGCCAGAACTCTACCACTGAGTTACACCCGCATATTGTTCTCTCGACTAAAATAATAATATCATATTAACCAAAGCTTGTCAATGGTTAATATGATATTAAATTTACATATTTTTTTTAGCTTCTACTAACATTTCATTAGCTTTTTCCATATATTCTATGGCCTTTTGTATATTCTTAGCCACTTCATCTTTACCCATTTGTTTTGATTTATCAGCCCACTCTTTAAAACTTTCCTCATGAGATTTATTATGCTTAACCCAATGAGCCAAAAGAACTCTTAAAGTTTTTTCTTCCTTATCTTCATCATCATGAGAATGGATACTGTGATGGCAAGTATCGTAATCGTGATCATGTTCATGGCTATGATGATATCTCTTTTCAAATTTATTCATATTTATTCCCCCTATTTTACATTAAATTCTTTTTTTATAAGTTTTACAGCATCCTTTATTAAAAGAATTAAAGGTTTATTTTCAAGTCCTACAAGTTCAAAATCTTCTGGTATTAAAGGTAATAATATTTTTAATGCTTCTGAATCTGATATAGCCTCACTCATCCTACAAGTAACCTCACCCATCATAGAATTCGGAATAACTATAGACATTGGACCTATTATAACGTTTGCTTTTTTACAAGATACACATATAGCATTTTCACCTGTAGCCCCTTTGTTAGCATGACTTTTCATCATAGATGAAGTTGCTATAGAGTTAGTTCCAAGTGCATATATTTCTATATAAGAAGGTAATTCATCTCTTAAACTGCTCACTATTTGAGATCCTATTCCTCCACCCATTCCGTCAACTACAGCTATAATCATATTTTATCCCCCAAGTTTATTATTTACTTTTCTTCTATAATTATTTTATGATCTATAAGTCTAATTTCTTTAACTTCTCCATCTACAATTTTTTGATCTCCAAGCAAATCTGACAAGTATACCTTTCCATTTTCTGGCTTCATATACACTACATTTTCCATTATCTTTTCAAGACCATCTTCTTTACATAAATAAGCTGTTGATTCACACATTTTATAATTCCTCCTTATTAATAGACAAAAAGACTCCCCTAAAGCTTTCTTCAAAAAGCCTTAAAGAAATCTTCATGATTTCTATATTGCATTCCATTATCTTCTTATTAAAGTATATCATGTTGACTTTGTTTTATCAATATTATCTCTTTTTATTCCAATCATCATTTGAGTATTTTTCATATAACTCTTTTGCAAGTTTTATTTCATAGACCGATAACTCATCTTGATATATTTCTATATTAAAATGTTCCTCTAATCCTTTAATAATATTTTCCTGCAAAATATTTATATCTACTTTTTTTCCTATTTCATTTTCTACTCCACTAGCCTTTTTTAGTGTTATCCTTTTTAACTTTTCTCTCTTTGACTCATCTATTTTTATAGTAGAAATCAATTTGTCTACATCAAAATCAAGAACTATAGATCCATGTTGAAGAATTATACCTTCTTTTCTAGTTTGAGCACTGCCGACTACCTTTTTATTATTTATACTTATTTCATAATGAGATTTAGAATTAAAGCAAACAGAGCTTTTATCACTTTTTATATCTTTATCAGCTCGTGTTAATGGATCTATATCAATTCCGCTCATCTTGAGCCCATTTACAAGCCCTTCACTTATATACCTATACGTTTGCATTATGCCTCCATTCATCAATGGATTTTTTTCATCTACGACTATACTATATGTAAGCTCGTTATCATGTAAAACTGCCCTTCCTCCTGTTGTTCTTCTGACAAAATCAATTCCTAATCTTTTACACATATCTATATCTATTTCTTCTTCCATCTTCTGAAAATACCCTATGCTAATACAAGCCGGCTTCCAAGTATAAAATCTGATAGTAGGGTCTACCTTTTCTTCTTTATATGCTTTCATAATAGCTTCATCTATAGCCATATTCATACATCCATCATATGTTGAATTTCTTATTACTCTCCACTTTTGCACTTATATCACCTCTATGTTAATTCCAATTTCTGATATAGCTTTTATGCATTCTTCACCTGTTAACGCTCTCGAGTAATTATATATAGTTCCTCCAGGTCTTTCATTATAATACGGTCTATTACAGTCTTTGCATCCAGATATTAAAAAAGGTATTCCTCTTTTTATATCATCATTTTCTTCTGACTTTATATTATATATTTCTTTCAATTCTCTACTTACGAACTTAAAATCTTCTTTTTTATGTCCGCACTTTATTAAGTATGTCATAACTTGAACTTTTCTATAATCCTGTATGCTAGGCTGTTTTTCATTTTCAAGCTTAGTTCCTTTTATAGGCGTAAATGCAAATAAGCTTATAGTTACATTACTATTCATTAAATCCTCATATAAGTCAAATATATCCTCATGGCTTTCTCCTAGTCCTACTATAATATGAGTACTTACTTTTCCCTTATATTTATTTCCCATTTCTTTTATAAATTCAACTTTTTCACAAAAATTATTTCCTTTTATCTCTTCATATAACTCTTTATTAGCAGCATCTATTGCAAGACCAACCTTATCTACACCAATATCAAATAAATTTTTTATTTCTTCTTCAGTCTCAACCTTTGCGGATAATGATATTGGAAATTCAAGACCTGGTTTTATATATTTTATAAACTTTTTTGACTCTTCTAATGCTTCATTTGTTCCCATAGCTTGAACACAAATTCGTTTTATATTTTCTCCATTATAATTCAGTAACGACGCACGTATATCATCATTACTAAACTTTGGCCAAAGCACCCTTGAAAGTTTATCCTTTCTAGATGTACTCTCTATTGATTGAGAACAAAAAGCACACTTATTATCACATCCATTTCCAATCATTATATAAGCCGTAGTAGGATTAATATCCATAGTAGCATTAACTAATCCAATTTCAATAGCACTTCCATAGGATAGATTTATCATAATACACAACACCTCTCATTTTTTTGTATATTACAGTTTATATTTATCGCTTCCTTTATAGCTTCTTTAGAGGGCATTACTATATTGTTTATTCCACTTAATACCGCCATTTTATCTAATTGTTTTCTATATGTTCCCCTAGGCCTCATACATCCTAAGTTTATATGTATATTAGGGAATTTTATTCTAGCTTCACATATAATATCTATTACATCTTCTATTTTAGGTGGTTCAATATTTTCAAATTCAGTTCCCTTAGTTGGAATTAAAACTATAAATGTTATACAACTTGGATTTTGAGTTTTTAAATATTCTAAAGCATCGTATTCTCCTTTTATTTGACCCGAGTCCATACCTATGCAAATATGAGGAACTACCCTCGTATATTTTTTTAATATCTCGTATGCTTTTATATAGTCTTCTTTTTTCCTATCTATTTTGTATACATTCTTTATAGTTTCATTATTTAATAAAATATCAAACGAAGCTACATCTATATAATCCGATATCTTTTTTACATCAGATTCATCCATAAGCCCTAGATGGGCATTAATTTTATATCCCTTATTTTTTAGATCCTTGATACCTTCTAAATGATTTATAATAGGTACTTCCCCATCAAAGGAGCATCCTCCACTTATCAAAAAGCTATCAATATTTCTATGCTTTATCTTTTCATCCACTTCATTTATATTAGTCATATTCTTAAGATAATGTCCATTGCAGTGAGCGCACTTTAGACTGCATTCATTTCCTGTAGTTGTAACCGCCAATGTCTTATTGGGATATGAAAATATAATATTTTTTCCAAAATTATTTTCTTTAATTTTAAGAGCTTTAATCATCTTATCTTCAAACTTCATACTAACACCCCAATATTTGTTTTACACTAGGAAATTTTTCTATATTAGTGTGTGGTAAAAAGCAAGCTGATATAAACTCATCCATGTAGCTTGGGTATACACTAAGTTCTACATAAGTCATAGAATCCGAGCATTCCTCAAGCTTACACCTTGCATCTTCACTAGTTAAAGCAAGATAACATCCCATTAAAGAACTATTTCCGATATATGAATACTTATTTTTATCTACATCTGGGAGCATCCCTATTAATATAGATTTTTCTATATTTAAGCTACTTCCTATACCTCCAGCTATTAATACCCTGTCTATCATATCAAAATCCATACCTAAACTTTCAACTAATGTCATTATTCCAGAGTACACTGCTCCCTTTGCCCTTATAAAACTATCTATATCTACCTCAGTTATAGTTATATCACGTTCTATATTGTAATCTTCTTTAAACGCAAGTACATATTCTCCTATATCATTTTCATCAAATCTTATTCTATTAGAATTTATATTTTCGTTTAGTTTTCCTCTTCTATCAATAATATTATTTATAAGCATTTCAGCTATTAAATCTATTATTCCAGAACCACATATTCCCTGTGGTTTATCATTTGATATTATACTAAGAGTTGGCTTTAATGTATCTTTATCTATTCTAATTTTCTCAATAGCGCCACTAGACGCTCTCATTCCGCAACTTATCTCTCCACCCTCAAATGCAGGTCCAGCAGAACAAGCACATGTCATCAAATAATCTTTATTTCCAAATACGATTTCTCCATTAGTTCCCAAATCTATAAATAAAACATTATCATCAGATGACCAAATTCCTGATGATAATACACCTGCTGTAATGTCACCACCTACATAACTTGCAACACAGGGAGTTATATATATATATGCATCACTATTAATTTCGATTTCAAGTTCTTTAGCTTGTATATAAGGTGATTTTGAAAATGCGGGTATATACGGTTCCATTCTCAAATAATCAGGATATACATTCAATAGTAAATGCGTCATTGTTGTATTTCCACCAGCTACAAGGGCTGTAATATCATTTTTGTCAATACCTAACTCTTCATACATACTTTTCAATATAGGGTTTATAGTTTCATGTATAATAGCTTTATTTAATTTTTCAAGACCATCCTTCTTAGTCGAGTATATAATCCTATTTATAACGTCTGCTCCATACTTTATTTGAGCATTTCCTGAAGAAGCTTTAGCTACTATTTTACCTTCATAAAGATCTACTATACAAGCTGCAACCGATGTAGTTCCTATATCAAGTGCAACTCCATAAAATTTATCAGTTGTATTACCTGACTCTATATTCACTATATTAGTAGTATTATCTTTTTTTGGTATATGAGTTATTGTAACTTTAAAGTTTCCTTCTCTCAATACATTCGGAACCTTTCTTATAGTTTCTATCTTGCAAGATACCTTCTCATATCCAAAATTATGTCTTAAATGTCTTTTTATTCTATCGAAATCAGATATATTATCATCAAGATTTGGTAATTCTATATCCACATAATCTTTTCTAACATATGATTTAAATTCCATATGATTTTCAGATATTAATTTTTTACAGTTTTCAAGTAACTTTTTGTATACATCACTAGAAGAATCTTCTATTTTCATTTTATTCATAGAAGATGACAATTTACCAGGTACTTCTACTTGTATATCTTCTATAACTTTACTATTACATGCTAGTACATATCCATTATTAACCTCTTCATCCGTTATATGAGTAGTTTTTTTAGTATCTACTCTTCCTTTTGTAATTTTCACTTTACATTTTCCGCAGGATACATTTCCGTTACAAGGTGCATCTATAAAAATATTTGCTTTTCTAGCTACCTCAAGTAAATTATCTTTATATTCACAGATAACTTCTATATTCTCTGGCATAAATTTTACCTTTATCACTTTATATCCCTCCAAAAAACACTTCCCCAGGAAAGCCCTAGGGAAGTTTATTTTTTTATTTATGCTAAAGCAGTCTCATAATCATTAGAATCTAATAATTCATCTACCTCAGACATATCTTTTATTTTTATTTTTATAATCCATGCATCATATGAATTTTCATTTATATATTCAGGCTCATCATCTAATTTTTCATTAACTTCTAAAACTTCACCAGATATAGGTGCTAATAGATCAGATGCTACCTTTGAAGATTCCACTACTCCGAATTCTTCTCCTTTTTCTATTTCATCTTCTATTTCTGGCATTTCAACAAATAAGATTTCTCCTAATTGATCTTGAGCATAATCAGTGATTCCTATATAAGCTTCATCACCTTCTATTTTTACCCAAGTATGATTTTTAGTATATTTTAAAGTAGATGGATAATTCATTCTTATACCCCCTTTACATAACTTCTTCCATTTGTAATGCTGGATGACCTTTTTCTTCTAAGAATGCCAATACATCCTCAGACTCAGTAGCTATAGTCTCATCACATATCATATCTGTAAAGTTTTCTATTCCATATAATTCTTGAACAGTAGCATTTAATTTTTCACTTACATATTCTTTTAATTCTTTTGGCATCCAAACAATTCTTCTAGTTCCTTCTTCAGCTGCTACAAACTTCTTAGATGAAATAAATTGTCTACCATGACCCATAAATCCTGGAGTTTGAACTCCTCCTCCTGTCATAGATGCAAGTTCTCCAAATGTCATTCCAAGAGGTGTTATTCCTGCATGCTCTCTATTAACTATTACAAGTCCATTAGCTTCTGGCATTATTCCACAGATACATTCAAAACATCCACAAGAAGTCATAGGATCTTCCATTATACTGTAAAGAGTTACTCTTTCTACTGCTCCTTGAGAAATTTGAGCCACAGTTTCATTAACAGCACTCCAAACTCCCAATTTTTCGTCTTCAATACCATCTTTTGGTACTGGTTGACAAGGTCCTGTAGGGTCTAATTCTTTAGTAGCTTTACCATCTAACCAGCTTACAGCTCCGCAAAGACCTTGTCTTTCTGGAGTTACTATACATACATGTGCTGGTGCAAATGACTGACATAAGTTACAAGAATAAAACTCATTTACACTCTCATCTGTTAATGATGCAAGTCTTGAATCTCTTGCTTCATATTTACCTACAGCATACTTTCCTTTAAGCTCAGATACTTTTTCAGGATCAGTTACTATAGTTATTTGACACTTATCAACAACAGATCCAAACTCATCATGCATCTTAGCATATAAAACTTCTCCTATGTGATTTAATCTAAATCCTTTATCATTGGCTTCTTTACCTATTCTTATCCAAGTTATATCTCTTTGACCTACATGCATTACACCTTCAATGTAATTCATAAAATAGTGAATACGTCTTTCAAGTACAGGTTCAAAATCGTCTTGCATATTCTTACCAGCAACTTCTACGAATACTGCTAAAGGTAATTTTCCTGGAACCTCTGTTATTACATCTATATCCGGTCCTATTAGTTCAATCTTGTGATCTTCTACTTCTGAAAGTTCTCTTTTCATTACCAATTCCCAAGATTCAGTTTTTCCTCCACCAAATTCTGCAAACATATCACCTTTTCTAATTCTTTCGCCTTCAAATGCAGCTGCAAAAGATACTGGTATAGGAATTTCAGTTATTTTTATCTTTATTCCTCTAGCCTCAAGTGATGTAGCTACGAATTTATCATAGTCTTTTTGAGTTAACAGTCTAGTTGGAACTTCAAACACATCTTGATCTGTTATAACAGGGAATCCTAAAGCTATAGCTCCAGCTCCACAAGATACAATAAGCTCACTTAAAGGTCCAAATGCATTTACAAACGCTGGAACTCTATTAAGCGTATAGTCTAATAATCCTTCTAGATTTCCTGGCTCTAATCCTCCGAATATAAGAGCAGCTCTAACAGCTACAGACACAACATGTATTACAGATGTAACATCATATCCTAAAGGTATTACCCTTAAATCAAGGCCCATCTTAACGTCTGCCTCTATAGCTTGATCTATAACCTTACCAACTAAGAATGTTAAAAGTCCCTTAGATTGATAATCTTTTATAACCTTTGCTGCTGTTTCAGCATCGGGACATTCTCCTAATACAACTGCAACTCCAGGTATATCTCCTGTAACTAGAGGAACTCCTAGAGAACGAATTATAGGGTCACTTATATGTCCAGCACATGGCGCTTCATAAGGAGCATCCATAGTAGAATATTTAATAGCCTCTATAACCTCAGCTGCAACAGCTGTTCCAAGACCTGCATTAAGTCCATTTTCTAAGTTTTCTTTTTCTTCTCCTATTAAACTTTTAACAACTCCCAATGCCTTTTGAAGATCAGCAAGACTTTCCATTTTAAGTCCAGTAGCAGCATATATAATAGGAAGTGAATATGCAGTGTCAGGAAAAGCAACTTTATGATTAAGTCCATTTTCTTCTATACTTTTATTTAAAAAATCAGTAGCCGCGTCTAATGCTTGATTAGATCCTGTGAATATAGTTTTGAATAAGCTCATGTTTCTATCCCCCTAAATAATTTATTTTAAATCTCCTATAATTCTAAATAAGAATCAGCGTATAGTATATTTCCTTTTATAACATCACATGATTTTATTGCCTTCATAAGTTCTTTATCACATGGATTTATTATAGCTGAGCTAAATCCATTAGCCATAGCCATTGATAAGAATGCTGAATCAAGTATAGGTCTTATATCTTTTGGAGCTCCATTTGATATATTAGAAAGACCTCCTGTAGTTCTAAGTCCCATTTCAGTCATCATTCTTATTGCTTCCAAAACTTCCATTTGTTTGTCTTGCATTCCCTTTATTACAAGACAAAGAGGGTCAAATAGTATATCTTCCGGATCCATTCCAAGTTCCATACCTCTTTCTAATATTTGAGTACAGTAAGCCATACGCTCATCATTATCTCTTGGAATACCTTCTTTAGCACAAAGTCCTATTACCATAGCATCATACTCAGCAGCTAAATCTATAAGATCAAATCTTGGTCCTGCATCAGCAGAGTTTATGATAGGCTTTCCATTTTCTCTATTGTAAACCTTAAGACCTGCCTCAATAGCTTTTTTATTAGCTGTATCAAGAGCCATTGGTATATTGTTGAAGTTTTCTTGAATTAATTTAACTCCCCAAGTCATTAACTCTTCTCCATTTCTTTCAGCTGGTCCTATGTTAAAATCTATGTAATGAGCCCCTGCATCAATTTGTTCTTTAGCTCTTTTTAAAATTGGCTCAGGATTTTTTTCTTCTAATGCTTTTCTTATACTTGGCGAAATACAGTGGATTCTCTCTCCTATTATCATAAATCTTTCCATTAACAATTACCCCCTTTTTATAATGAAGGAAGGATTAAATCCTTCCTATTTTCAATTAAGCTTTAGCAGTTCTTAATTCTTCATTAAAATCTCTTAAGAATTTAGGAAGTTCCATAGCTTCATTAGTTCCTATAACAACATCCCATCCAGGTAAATTATCTTCAATATCACCTTTTAAAACAGCTACTTTTCCAGGTATTATAAGTTTTCTGCATTTAGTTTGTTCTGCTACTCCACTTTCTTTAATAAAGTTTGATATGCTACTTCCTCCGAATTTACCAGCAGCCCAAGCTGTTAAAACAGAGTATCCTCCTGCATCTGGTATTGCAAGCCACATTGGAACTTTAGATCTTTCTATTTCTCCAGCTATAATAAAATAAGTAAGAGCAAAGTCAACAGTTACAAGAACTGGAGAATTTTCATCTGGATTATTTATAGGGTAAATCTTAGGTTCAACTCTCATAGGTCTTTGAGGATCTGTATATATATTTTGTCTTAGAGCAAATAATGGAAGTGCTCTAGAATAATCTATATCATCAAGAACTATTATAGATCCATACTTAACTGTGAATAAAGAAGATATAGCAACCTCCATATACTTATCATCTTTTGCAATATCATTTGCAAATATAACTGAAGGATATCCAAATGCTCTATCTCCCTCTTTTAAAGCAATTCTTCTTATTTGAACTGCATTAGTAAAAGCTTCCTTAAGATTCTTACTAGTAGGATCTAATATCAACTCTTTGTATCCTAATTTGTGAATATCTTCTACTAAGCTATATAATTCTTCAAGATTTTTAGCTTTAACACCTAATGCTAATTTATCAGCTTTAACAAGTTCTACCATTTCCTTGTAGTTTTCTTTGTTAGCTCCATAAACTATAGGATTTTCTCCCTTAACTATTTCAAGAGCTTCTTTTAATACATCTACATCTTCACAAATTAACATGTAAGCTACTTTTATTTCACTATCCTTAACTGTATTTATTAATTTAATATAATTTTCTTTATTGCCACTGTATTTTAAAGCAGCTATTTCAATCTTCATTTCTTCTCCGATTCTTATGTAGTCAACCTTTTTAATGTTCTCTATTTTATTATTTACAGTTTGATCATCCATAGAGTCAGAGAATAATACTGCAAATCTATTTCTATTAACTAAGCTCTTTTCATGTCTGAAAAGCACTGTTTCTCCACCTAGTTTATACTCATTGTCACCATTACCTATAGTTAAAGTTTTCATAGGTGGTGCAGTAGCTTCTGAAAGCTTATTTAATGCTTCTTCACTCATATGAGGACATTTTGATATTTCAGCTGCTCCTGCTGCAACCTTCATAGAAAATGCCATACATGTTGGAAATCCACAATCCTTACAGTTTTTCTTTGGAGATAACTTAAATATATCTAATCCTTTTAAAGCCATTTTTCTTTCCCCCTTAACACCTCTATTTATTATGCTAATTCACATACAAATTTTTTCATAGTTTCTAAAGATTTAGGATGACGAAGTATAACTGCATTCGCTCCACCTACTATCATACTAGATGCAGTTGATACTTCCATAGTTATTCCTCTTTCTTCTTTGCATCCCCACTCTGGGACATCTTCAACATCAGCAACAGACTCTTTAACTGACCAAGCTTCAGAAGAAACAGGTGCCATTATAGGCATTTGAAGTGTTTTATCATTTTGGCCAAATGCTGCAAGTCTAATTCTATCCAAAGTTGTAGCAACATACTCATATCCATATCCTACTGCTGAACAACCTACATTCATAACTATATTTTCTTCTTTAACTCCAAGTTGATTCAACAATACGTTTAATTGTTTAGCTAAGTTTATATCAACAGAAGATTCAGCTCCTACCTTATGAGGATAAGCAAGTCCAGCTGCTGCTCCTACTGCCTTATAGTTTTCTTCAACTGCTGCTAAGAATAAACAATTCTTTCCATCAACTGCTGCTGCTACTTTTTCAAATACCTTAGCATCTTTTTCAAAATTATTGCATCCTGAAATAACTAAAGGTAACTCAATACTTTCTACTATATCTTTTGCTATTTGTGCACACTCTTCAGCAGATTTATCTAATCCATTTGGATCAGCTCCTACAAACTTCAAACATATGAAATCAGGTTGCATTTCTTTTTCTACAAACTTAGCCCACTCTACTGGATTGTTAGCTACATCTTTGTATAAATCTTTTAATGGCTCTATCCAGTTTTCTGGGAATACATCTAACATCTCTATTCCCATCTTAGGTGTGTTTCCACAATCTCCATCAAAGCTGTAAAATGGCATTACATTT
This sequence comes from Tepidibacter sp. Z1-5, assembly GCF_037844525.1. Lineage (NCBI taxonomy): Bacteria > Bacillati > Bacillota > Clostridia > Peptostreptococcales > Peptostreptococcaceae > Tepidibacter > Tepidibacter sp. Z1-5. The sequence goes on from NZ_JBBMMD010000035.1 coordinate 18,961, forward strand.
TCTCCACCTAATTTTAAAGCTTTTTCTCCAGTTCCAATTTCAACTTCAGAAATTTTTCCTGCATATTTTTGAACAGACATCTTAAATGCCACAAAAATCGCCCCCTTAATAACTACTTTTTAAATTTCTATTTTAGATAATATTTCTTTAATAGCTAATTTAGACTTATTGTCTTCTGGTAACTTAACTAGTGGTATTCCACTTGAATCATACTCATATATCATCTCATCCATCGGAACTACACCTATTAAATTCAAGCCTTGAATTTTAATTTCCTCTTTTACACCTTCATGTAATTGTCCATCCACAGCTTTATTAACTATTAAATATATATTGCTAACTTTTAAATCAAGCTCTTTTACAAGCTCTTTAATTCTTCCAACTGCTTGAATACTTCTTCTTGAACAATCACTTACAAGAAATAAAGTATCTATATGCTTAGTTGTTTTTCTACTTAAATGCTCCATCCCAGCTTCATTATCTATAACTAAATATTTATAACTATCAGATAATGAATCTGTTTGTTCTCTTAAAACTCCATTAACATAACAGTAGCATCCTTGACCTTCTGGTCTCCCCATAACCAAAAGATCGTATCCATTTCCTTCTGTTATAGAAGTATTTAATCTATACTTTAAATATTGAGCCTTAGTCATACCACCTGGGAATCCATTTCCCGATATTTCTCTTTGACTTACTTCTTCTCTTATCTCCCCTATAGTACTTCCTACCTCTACTCCTAATACCTCATTTATATTTGCATTTGCATCTGCGTCAACAACAAGTATTGGATTTTGTCCTTGTCTTACTAAATTGTCTATTAAAAGCCCTGTCAAGCTAGTTTTTCCAGTTCCACCTTTTCCTGCTACAGCTATTGTATATCCCATAACTATTCCCCCTAACTCATATGATAGACAGAGCTTTTAATAAAGCTCTATCTTTACTAAGCGTCAGCTTTTGCTTTTGTAACTGAATGTACACATTCTCCATGTACATCATGTAAAGCTTCCATCAATCCCTCTGATAAAGTAGGATGAGGATGAATAACATCTCCAACTTGCTCTACAGTAAGGCCTAAGTTAACAGCTAAAGTAAGCTCTGTTAGCAAATCTGTCGCATGAGGACCTACAATAGAAGCTCCTACTATCTTATCTTCACTATCTGCTAATATCTTTATAAATCCTTGGAATTTTCCTATTGCTTGAGCTTTTCCAAGTCCTCTAAACTCAAATTTACCAATCTTGTAATTTATACCTTGTTGCTCTAATTGCTTTTCAGTAAGTCCTACTCCCGCAACCTCAGGCTCTGTATATACACATCTTGGAATAGCTGTATAATTTATCTTCTTATCTTTTCCAAGAGCATTCTCAACAGCTATCATACCTTCCTTTGAAGCTACATGAGCAAGGAACGGACTATTTACTATATCACCAATTGCATAAATCCCATCTACATTGGTTTGCATCTTTTCATCTACTACTATTCTTCCTCTTTCTACTTCAATTCCAAGATCTTCTATTCCTAAATTTTCAAGGTAAGGTTTTCTACCAACAGAAACTAACATAATATCGGCTTCTACAGATTTCCCATTATCAAGATTTGCTACGACCTTTTCATCCTTAACGTTACAGTTTTGTATTTTTTTACCTGTTAATAGTTTAATTTTATCCTTTTTAAAGCTTCTTTGCAACTGTTTAGCGACATCTTTATCTTCAAAAGGAAGAACTTGATCATTCATTTCAACAATTGAGACTTCAGTTCCTAAAGTTCTAAAGAATTGACCAAACTCACATCCAATTACTCCCCCTCCAACTATCAACATAGATTTCGGAAGTTCTTTTAAATTCAATGCCTCATCACTAGTTATAACTTTTTCCCCATCGTATGGAAACATAGGAGGCACTATAGGAACTGACCCTGTTGCAAGTATTATTTTATCCGCTTCTATTACTTCCTTTGATCCATCCGCTTTAGAAACCTCGATTTCATTCTTGCTTATCAATTTTCCAAATCCATTCACAAGTTTTACACCTTTTTTGTCAAATAAAAATTCTATCCCTTTTACAAGTTGATCTACGATTTTATCTTTTCTATCCATCATAGATTCAAAATCCGCATCAATAGTACCATCTATATTAATACCATAGCTTTTAGACTCTCTTACATTCATCAACATCTCTGAACACGCAAGCAATGCCTTAGTAGGTATGCATCCAACATTTAAACAAGTTCCGCCTACGCTTCTCTTTTCTATTAATGTAACATCAGCACCCATCATAGATGCTTTAATAGCCGCTACATATCCCCCTGGTCCTCCACCTATTACTGCTATTTTCATCTAAAATCCCCCAATTTCTGTATTTTTATTCATTATTTGTGCATTTTCATGCATAAATATGTATAAATAAAGCCATCCTACTGTTTTTGTATCAAAACAACATATGACTGTATAATAATTTTTATTGAGTAATTCTATAAGTCAGCAGCGTCTAGTATCGCTGGTACATTTTCTTCTGCTCCAATTGCCATTATGTGAACCCCATCACATAAGTTTTCTTCTCTTAATTGTTTTATGAACTCACCAGCAATTTTAATTCCCTCTTGAACTCTAGCATTTGCCTTTATTTTTTTTACTTCTTTCTCTGTTGCTCCATCTGGTATTTCTACATTATTTGCAGAAGCCTTTATTCTTTCTATAACTTCTTCCGGTACATATATTCCAGGAACATTAGCATTCATAAATCTAGCCATTCCAACATTTTTTAGAGGTATTATTCCAGCTAATACTTTGCAATCTAAATGTTTAGTTTTTTCTCTAAATACTCTCATAGTTTCTATATCAAATACACCTTGAGTTTGGAAGAATTTAGCTCCTGCTTTTATCTTTTTCTCCATTTTAAGTATTTGTACTTCAAGAGGAGCATATCTTGGAGTTACACAAGCTCCTAGGTAAAATTCTGGTTTACCTTTTAATTCATTTCCAACCATATCAACTCCACCCATTAGAGTTTCAGCTGTTTGAAGTATTCCTACTGAATCTAAATCATAAACAGGCTTTGCTCCTGGATGGTCCCCTACTACTGTATGGTCTCCTGTTAAAGCTAGCATATTATCAATTTCAAATAACCCAGCAGATAATAATTCTCCCTGTATAGCTATTCTATTTCTATCTCTTCCTGTCATTTGAAGAACAGGCTCAAGTCCCTCATCTTTTAAAACCTTACAAGTAGCAAGAGATGTTGTTCTCATAACTGCTGATTGAAAATCTGTTACATTTACTCCGTGAACTCTTCCCTTTATCATATTTGCACACTCTATTAAGTGTTTAAAATCAATACCTTTAGGTGGAGCCATTTCAGCTGTAACACCAAATTCTCCATTTTCTAAAGCTGTTCTTAATAAGCTCATCTCAAATCCCCCTTTTAAACCTTCTAAGCTTTCGCTAATTCTTCTTTTTTCTTTAAGTTTATATGTCTTGGATTTGCACATTTTTTATAATCTTTAGCAGGTCTTATATTAGTTAAATTGTCTAATTGATCCAATTCTTTTAATCTCTCATATATTTTTATCCATGCACAATCATTCTCTGGATCAACCTCACATTTTCCATCCTTAGCTCCACCACATGCACCATTTAATAATCCTTTAGCACACATAGTAACTGGACAGATACCTCCAGTCCATCCAAGCTCACATTCTCCACAAGCCTTACAAGATTCAGAGAATTGACCAACTCTTTCAACTTCTCCAATAAACATAGTATTATTTCCTGGATATACTGGAATTTTAACATTTTTAGCTATTGTTTGAGTTCCATCTCCACAAGCTAGAGAAATTATAGCATCAGCTTCTTTTAATTCTTCTTTTAAAGATTTTAAATCTTTTTTTACTTTCAATAGATTACATGATGGATCTAAAAGCTTTACCCCTAAAACTTCTTTTCCATTTTCTTGTAATATATTTTTCATTTCTTCAATTTCTTCTTCTCCGCCGACCTTACAAGTTGTTGCACATAGTGAACATCCTGTAACTATTACCTTTTGAGCATCCTTTATATACTCTAATACTTCCTCTAAAGGTTTTTTTTCTGAAATTATCATCTCTATTCCCCCCTCTTGTTTTATGCGTTATTTTGCATTTTACAAGCTTTAACTATATGTTTAGCAAGTACAGAAGTTGTAACAGATCCAACACCTGCAGGAACTGGTGTTATCATAGATACTTTATCCTTAACAGCAGCTGTATCAACATCTCCACATAATTTTCCATTTTCATCAACATTTATACCAACATCTATAACTACTGCGCCTTCTTTTACAAAATTTTCTTTAACCATTTTAGCTCTTCCAACAGCAGCTACTAATACATCAGCTTCGCTTGTAACAGTTGCTAAATCTTTAGTTCTTGAATGACATATAGTAACTGTAGCATTTTCATTTAATAAAAGCATAGCAGCTGGTTTTCCAACAACCATAGATCTTCCAAGTACCGCTACCTTCTTACCAGAAAGTTCTACTCCATAGTGCTTTAATATTTCTACTACTGCAGTAGGTGTACATGGTGGATATCCTGTTTTATCTCCTTCCATAACTTTTGCTGCATTTACAGGGCTAAAGCAGTCTACATCTTTTTCAGGAGATATAACATATTTTATTTGAGATTCATCTATATGCTTTGGAAGAGGTCTAAAGCATAATATTCCATGAGTTGAATTGTCTTCATTTACTTTTTTTAATTCATTTATGTAATCTTCTTGAGTTATATCTTCAGCAAGTTCCTTAACTTCTGTTAATATACCTACTGTTTCACATCTTTTAAGTGCTCCTCTTTCGTATGCTAAGTCTCCGCCTTTTGCACCCACTCTAACTATTGAAAGCTTAGGATTTATTCCTTTAGCTTTTAACTCTTCTACTTCTTTTATTAAATTCTCTGATATTTTATCAGCAACAGGTTTTCCTTTTATAATACTATCCATAACTACTGCATCTGCCATTTAAAACTCCCCCTTCTATTTACATAATTCTTGTTCAACTTTTTTGTAAACTTCATCAGCTATCTTAGTTCCTTCACAAACTAATCTATCTGTCTCTTCTTTAACTTTGTTTACATATTCTTGATCTTTTATAGAGTTTATATTTATAGCTACATTTAATTTTCCACTTATAAGTGCCGCTCTTAAGCACTGCACTCCAACTCCTATGTCACTTATAGCAAGCATTGAAGTTTTACCAACTAAATCTTCATGAAGTTTTATCGCTTTATAACATGTTCTTACTATTTCTATAGGAACTGAACATGCTGTTTTTAAAGCTTCTTCCATTACTTTATCTTTTTCTTCTTTTTCTTCTTCTGTAGTAGCTTTTATTCCATATGCCTTTGATAAAGGTAGGAAGTTTTCAGCATCTTCATCTACCATTCTTAGCAACTCATCTTGGATTTTAGTAGCTTTTTCTAATGATTCCTTAACTATTTCTTCGTATTCTGCATACTTTTTCTTTCCTATCGTCAAGTTGCAAACCATGCTTCCAAGAGCCATTCCTATAGCTCCTACCAAAGCTGCTGCCCCTCCACCTCCAGGGACAGCTGCTTTAGAAGCAAGAACTTCAACGAATTCGATAGAGTTTTTCTCTATTAATTTCATATTAGTTCCTCCTATTATTCTTAGAATAATCCTGCTATTGTTCCATTTTCATCTACATCTATTCTTTCTGCTGCTGGAACTTTTGGAAGTCCTGGCATTTTCATTATTTGACCAGTTAAAGCTACTATAAATCCAGCTCCTGCTGAAACAGTTACTTGTCTTACAGTTATATTGAATCCTGTAGGTCTTCCAAGTTTAGTTTGATCATCAGTTAATGAATACTGAGTTTTAGCCATACATATAGGCATTTCTTTAAATCCAAGTTTTTCAAGATTTTCTATTTCCTTAGTTGCAGCTGGAGTAAAGTCTACATCATCAGCTCCATATACTTTTTGAGCTATAGCTCTTATCTTATCTTTAATTGGCATATCAGACTCATATGCAAAAGTAAAGTCATTTTCTTCTTCTTCTATTAATCTAAGTACTTCTTTAGCTACTTCAATTCCGCCTTCTCCACCTTTTGCCCATACTTCTGATAGAGCAACATTAACACCTAATTCTTCACATTTTGTTTTAACTAAATTAAGTTCAGCTTCTGTATCAAGTGGGAATCTATTTATAGCAACTACTGCAGGTAATTTATATACCTTAGTAATGTTTTCAACATGCTTTAACAAGTTTGGAAGTCCTTTTTCTAATGCCTCTAAATTTTCTTCATTTAAATCATTCTTAGCTACTCCACCATTGTATTTAAGAGCTCTAACAGTTGCAACTATTATAACTGCATCTGGCTTTAAATCAGCCATTCTACATTTAATATCTAAGAATTTTTCAGCTCCAAGGTCAGCTCCAAATCCTGCCTCTGTTATTACATAGTCTGCAAAGTGCATAGCCATCTTAGTAGCTATTACAGAGTTACAACCATGAGCTATATTTGCAAATGGTCCTCCGTGAACGAATGCTGGCGTTCCTTCAAGCGTTTGTACAAGGTTTGGTTTTAAAGCATCTTTTAAAAGTGCTGCCATTGCACCATGTGCATTTATATCTCCAGCAGTAACAGGCTCTCCAGCTCTGCTATAACCTATTATTATTCTAGACAATCTTTCTTTTAAATCTGATATATTATTTGCAAGACAAAATGCAGCCATAATTTCAGATGCAACAGTTATATCAAATCCATCTTCTCTAGGCATTCCATTAGCCTTTCCACCAAGTCCATCAACTACAAATCTTAACTGTCTATCATTCATATCAACACATCTTCTCCAAGTTACTCTTCTTGGATCAATATCAAGCTTATTTCCTTGATATATATGGTTATCTATCATAGCTGCAAGTAAGTTATTCGCAGCACCTATAGCATGAAAATCTCCAGTAAAATGTAGGTTTATATCTTCCATTGGAACAACTTGTGCATAACCTCCACCAGCTGCTCCTCCTTTAACTCCAAATACAGGTCCAAGTGATGGTTCTCTTAGGGCAACTAAAACATTTTTATTAAGTTTAGCAAGTCCATCTGCAACACCTATAGTTGTAGTTGTTTTTCCTTCTCCAGCTGGTGTTGGATTTATTGCTGTAGTTAATATTAATTTTGATTTTTTGCCAGTTTCTCTTTTTAATAAGTTATAATCAACTTTAGCTTTATATTTTCCATATAGTTCGATATCATCTTCTGTCAAATTAAGCTTTTTAGCAATCTCCCTTATATCTTGCGGCTTAGCTTCTTGAGCTATTTCAATATCAGACTTAAAACCCATTTTAAATTCCCCCTTGTATTTTTTGTTTTATGTACTTTATCTCCTCTCTAGTTTTTTCACTGCTATCATAAGGAGATAAATTTGACCTATCTGAATTTATTACATCTTCATTATAATATATAAACCCTAAAAATTCTTCTTTTTTAACATTATCTAATATAAAATATTCGTCTTTTTCATTTCTTATCTTGTTTGCAACTACCCAAACCTTACGTACTCCTATATCTTCAGCTAGCTTTCTAACTTTTCTATAAGTCTGAAGACTTCTTTCCCCAGGTTCAACTACTACTATAAAAGCATCTACGCCTTGAGCTGTTCCTCTTGCCAAATGTTCAATGCCTGCTTCCATATCCATTACAACTACATCTTTATTTTGAAGAATCAAATGAGAAGTAAGTCTTTTAAGTAATACATGTTCAGGACAAACACAACCTGATCCTCCGGTATCAACAGTTCCCATACTAAGTACCCCTACTCCATTGTACTCCTTGCAATACCTATCTGGTATATCATCAACTTTTGGATTTAGTTTGAACATTTTAGCAAACGTTCCAGCTTCTGCACTAGTTCTTTCTTCTACTAAATTCTTCATTTCTGATATAGGTACTATTTCATCTATTAGTTTTTGAGGAAATCCCAATGCCAATGCTAAATTGGCATCAGGGTCTGCATCAACTGATAAAACGCGATAACCTTCGTCTGCATATATTCTAGAAAGCATTGCTGAGAATGTTGTTTTTCCAACTCCACCTTTTCCTGTTATAGCTATTTTCATGTTTTATCACCTTTTTTCACTTTATTTTTAAGCTTTCGCTAATTCTCCTTTATTTTCGAACATTTCTTCTAAAGCCTTACGTTTTTGTTCTATTCTTTCTATTATTTGTCCCGCTGCTTTTACAGGGTCTGGCTCTACAAAGAATTTAGCTCCAAGAGTGTTTTCCATTTCATTTGTAAGTATTTCTAAAACTCTTGGTCCTCCTGTTACAGGTGGTACTACTCCAAGCCATGTATCGATTCCTGATGCAACAACGTATGTTCCTATAGATACTGCCTTTTCTGACATCCACTCAGGAGCTGCTCCAACAACTGGTAATTGAGGTATATCTACATTTAAGAATTTAGCGACCTCTCCTACAAGCTCTAATATACGGCTTATATCAACACAAGATCCCATGTGAAGTACAGGTGGTATATCAACAAGTTCACATACAGTTGCAAGTCCTTGACCAGCTAATTTTCTAGCATCCTTACTTAAAAGCCCTGCCTTAGCACAAGCTTGTGCTGAACATCCTGTAACAACAACTATTATATCATTCTTGATAAGTTCTTTTATAAGTTCAATATGTCCATAATCATGCTTAACCTTAGGATTATTACATCCAACTACTCCTGCAGCTCCTCTTAACACTCCAGATGTTATACAATCAGCAAGAGGCTTAACAGTTCCCGCTGGATCTATATGAGAGTTTACAACCTTATCTAATTGATTGATTATAGCGTCAACACTATATCCTACTGTTGCATGATTTTTAGTTTGAGGTATGAAAACCTTTTTCTTATCTCTATTTTTAAAGTTTAGTATAGCTTCTTTAACTATTGATTTTGCTGAATCAAATGCTTTTTCTTCATCAAATTCCAAATGAGTTGCACCTGTAATTCTAGCTTTTGGAGATGTAGTTATGAATTTTGTATGATAACAATCTGCAAGAGGTGCTAAAGCCGGGAATATACATTGAACGTCAACTATTACCGCTTCTACTGCTCCAGTTAATATTGCAAGCTCTTGTTGAGCAAAGTTTCCAGCTATTTTAACTCCATGTCTCATTGTAACCTCATTTGCTGTACAGCACATACCAGCTAAGTTAATTCCATCAGCTCCAACTTCCTTAGCTAAAGCTACAAGTTCTGGATCCTCTGCTGCAAGTACTATCATTTCTGATAATGAAGGTTCATGTCCATGAAGTACTATGTTTACTTGATTTTCTTCTAAAACACCAAGGTTTGCTTCCGTTTCTCTTGGTATTGGAGTTCCAAATAATATATCACTAAGTTCTGTTGCTATGTAAGAACCTCCCCATCCATCAGAAAGAGCTGTTCTTGTTGAAATGTTTAACATACTATCTGCATCTGCTGTACAACCAACATGAGTTGAATGCATAATAGTTACAACTTCTCTATCTATAGCTCTTGGAACTATATTTAAATCTTCCCAAACTTTTCTTCTTTGTGGTGGTAATGATGGAGGAAATTCTAAGTTTCCAAAAGGTTTTCCAAATTCATTAAGTGCAAATCCTGCAACCTCATGTGCTATATCGTATATATCTCTTTCCTCTGTTTCTATTCCCCATCTTTTAGCTAACTTCATTAATTTAGCTTCATCTCTAACCTTATAATTACCATCTTTACTAGCCATATGTAGAACATGAGCTATATCTCTACCATGATCTGAATGTGCTGCTGCTCCCCCTGCTACCATTCTTGCAAAGTTTCTTGATACAATAACATCTGCAGTTGCTCCACAAAGACCTCTAGGTGTTTTTGGAGTTATTCTACAAGGTCCCATAGCACAAATTCTACAACATATCCCTTTTTCCCCCATAGGACATGGTTTCATGTTTTCTTTTCTATCCCAGATAGTCTCTACTCCATCTGTCTTAGCTTTTTTTATTAACTCATTAGTGGCATTATCAATTGACAATAACTTTTCATCCATATTTCTTCCCCCTTTTAACTGGTAAACTCTTGAAATTTCAAATTTATATAACAACAAAAATAGTCTTCATGACTTTTTTTGGTTATCTTCAGATAATTATTCATTATTATTTAAATTTTATGAAAGTTAAAATACTATGATTAGATTTTAAAGAAAATAACTAATTTCATTTAGTAAAATCAGTTATTTTCTTTAAGTTCGTTAATTTTAAGACAAGTGCATTCAAAAAATATATTTCTCTATCCCTCAAAATACATTTCTTCATTCCAACATTTTGTATTTCTTAATTTGATTATAACATATTTTACAATATTTGTTGTATATTTTTGCAATGTTTTTTGTATTTTTTCAATAAATATACAAATATAGTATTGTGTATTTTTGCAACGTCTATTTTTATTTATAATTTTAGTATTAAAGTTAATTTTAATATCAAATACAACGTTATTTTTTTGTCGATTTTTTTAGATATTGTTTATCTTTTATCGCAGTTTATATAATTTTCTAAAAAAATGATTTTTTATTATAAAGCAAAACTTAATTCAGATTGAGTTTTTACTCCATCTGAATTAAGTTTCATAAATAATCTTTGGATAGATTTACAAATCTTATATATAGTATGTATACTGTTTATTATTTATTACCTATAACTATTTATTGTTTGCTATTAAGGCACCTATTGCTATTGAATATAATTTTGATTCATGCGTATCTGCTCTTGATACTAATACAACCGGTGCTTTAGCTCCCATTATTATACCTGCAGATTTAGCTCCAGCCATATACGTCAATGCTTTACCTATTCCGTTTCCAACCTCAATTGTCGGAAACAACATTATATCGACATCTCCTGCCACTTCGCTCTTAAAGTTCTTTATTCTAGCAGCTTCTTTTGATATAGATAAGTCAAATGCAAGAGGCCCCTCAACTATAATGTCATTTCCATATTCCTTCTTAGATAGTTCATGCGCATCGACTGTTGCTATCATTTTATCACTTACTTTTTCTTTTGCAGCAATACACGCTCCTTTTATAATTTCAAGTTCTAATGATTTTGCAACTTTTATAGCATTATTCATTATCTTGTATTTTTGTTCTAGATTCGGACTAATGTTCATTCCTCCATCAGTAAGAATTAACAACTTATGGTAACTAGGAACTTCATATACCATCACATGACTCAAAAGACTTTCTGTTCTAAGTCCATATTCTTTATTTAAAACTTCTTTTAAAAGTATAGATGTGTCTATTAGTCCTTTCATAACAAAGTCTGCTTTTTTGCTAGACACAAGCTTTACAGCAATTTCAGCACTTTCTTTTAGTTCCTTAGCTTCTATTAATTCTATTCCAGTTATGTCCTCATTTAACTCTTTAGATATTTCTTTTATTTTTTCAGTGTCCCCTACTAATATAGGTTCTATAATCCCTTCTTTTCTAGCATCAAATATAGCTTTTAAAACTTCTTCATCTTGAGCAGCTGCAACTGCTAGTTTCATAGTTTGTATACTTTTAACCTTGCTTATTACTTGATTTAATTTTTTTATCACGATACTTCAATTCCTCCCTATACTGTCTTTTTTTTATATATTATTTATAGTTCTACATTCCAATCGTTTTCCCTTTTTTATCTAGATGGAGTTTTTACTCTAAACAAGTACATGATACAAATATTGAATTTAACTTGATCTTCCTATATGATATAATATATTTTTAGGAGCGAAGCCCATTAGGACTCGTTGACGATATAAGCTATGCATTAGCATGAAGCTAATTTTTTAATCATTTTAATAGGAGTTGATATCTATGGGAAATCATATTATAGAAGAAGCAAAAAGATGTCTTCAGTGTAAAAATCCAAGATGTAAGCAAGGTTGTCCTGTAAATACATCTATTCCAGAGGTTATACAATTACTTTTGAATAGTGACATTAAAAAAGCTGGAGAAATATTGTTTAACAACAATCCCCTTTCTGTTATTTGTTCTCTAGTGTGTCCACACGAAAATCAATGTGAAGGTAATTGTGTTCTTGGTATAAAGGGCAGTCCAGTCCAAATAAGTTCTATAGAAAATTATATTTCTAATTACTACCTAAACAGTTCTTCTCTTGAAAAAAATGAAAGATTAAACAAAAGAATAGCTATAATTGGTTCCGGACCAGCTGGTATTACTATAGCTTTTATGTTATCTCTAAAGGGTTATGACATTACTATGTTTGAAGCACACGATAAAATAGGAGGAGTCTTAAGATATGGCATTCCAGAGTTTAGACTTCCTAAAATAATTTTGGATAAGCTTAAGGATAAATTACTTGAACTAGGTGTTAAAATACGCCCAAATACTTTAATAGGTCCTGTTATACACCTAAATACCCTTGAAAGAGATGGATATGATGCTATATTTATAGGTACAGGTGTATGGAATCCAAATACGTTAAATATAAAAGGTGAAAGCCTTGGACATGTTCATTATGCTATTGATTATTTAAAAAACCCAGGTGTTTACGATTTAGGTGAAAAGGTATGTGTAATAGGAGCTGGTAATGTAGCTATGGATGTTGCAAGAACTGCTATTAGACGCGGTTGTAAAGATGTATATGTAATGTACAGAAAAGATATATGCGATATGTCAGCTACTAATTACGAAATAGAGTATGCCAAAATAGATGGCGTCAAGTTTGAAACTTTTAAAACTCCTTTAGAGTTTGTAGATGAGGGTGTTAAGTATATAAGAACTAAGAAAATAGAGGACGAATCAGGTCGAATAAATGTCGTTACAATCGAAGGATCTGAAGATATATTCGAGGCAGATTCTATTATAGTTGCTGTAAGCCAAGGTCCAAAATCTAATATAGTCTCTACTTCAAAAGGTATAACTCTTAATAAATACGGTCTTGTAATCACTGATTCTTTAGGAAGAACTACTAGAGATGGTGTTTTTGCATCTGGTGATGTTGTTACAGGAGCTAAAACTGTTGTTGAAGCTGTTAATGTATCAAAAAAGGTTGCCATGACTATAGATGAGTATATAATGAAAAAATACGAGAAGTAATTACTTCTCGTATTTTTTTAGTTCATTAAGGCAAGCTATTGTAACTTCATCCTGAGGATTTAAAGCAAATGCCTTTTCTATATAAAATGTAGCTTCATTTAAATTTCCTGTTTCAAGATATGCCATTCCCAAATTACACATAACTTCAGGATCTTCTTTTATCTCTAACGCTTTCTTAAACTCTTCTATTGATTTTTCTAAGTTACCAATAGCAGCATAGCAAAGTCCTATCTCCACTATAGTATCCATCTGTGTAGGATTAAGAATTAATATTTTTTCAAAGTGTTGTATAGACTCATTTATATTTCCTAATTGTCTATAAGCAAGACCTATAAAGAATAATAAATTCCACCAATCAGGATATTCATCCTTTAATGGAAGTAGTTTTTCAAGACCTTCCTCTGCATTCCCTTGTAATACTAAATTATAGCCTTCTTCATAATCAACCTTATCCTCAATCTTTTTTAGCTCACTTTTTATTTCCATAACGCTATTTTCATCTAGTTCACATTTCAAAGCTTGCTCCCAAGTAATCTTAGTTTTTATATACTGTTTTTGATTATAGTAATGGTATCCAAGCTGATAATAAGCAAGACCAAAATTAGACTCTATATCAACTATAGTCTCTAATTTATCTAAAGCTTCAAGAAGAAAGTCGTTCATCAATTCTTCTTCCTTGTTTTTTTCATGAATCTTAGCTATATCTTGACACACTAAAGCATAATTATAAAGACCATTTATATTATCTTTATTCAAAGTTATAAGAGCCTTAAAGTAAATCAATGCATCTGTTAGCTCTTTTTCATTAGCTTTTTTAACTCCCATATAACCTATATACTCTTCTATTCTTTCATCAAATGAATATAAGAACTTCTTATATTCTTCATTATATCTAAAGTTCGAATCAATACCTATTATGTATATCATCCCATTAGCTAAAGACGATAAAGTTAGAGCTTCTTCTGCTGTTCTATCTTTTATTCCTTTAACTAGTTCTTCATTAAGTATAGGAGCCTCTATTCCTCCCTTTGGAATACTATATCCCTTAAGAGGAAGTTTCGCATCTTCTTTTATACTTAAAAAAGCCAAGTTCTCAGTCTTAAGTAATAAATGTTTTTCTATATTAAACTTCATATATATACCTCCTAAATAACAATCTTATATGAATTACTTTTCTCAAATACCTTTTTATCTACGTCATAAGCGAATAATATAGTATTTAAGTTTTTATCAAGCTTTTCACGTATATTCTCTTTAAGCTTTAATACATCATAATTAAAAGGTTCAAAGTGAACATATTTAATTATGTTTTTAGCTGGAGTATTTTCAAACTTTGGAATATACTTCATAATATTTTCTTCATTCTTTAAAAACATATGGCATCTATTCTTAAAACCATCTATTTCTATTTTGTCAAACATATTAGGTAAAGACGATACCCTACCAAGCGAAATATAGTCGTATTTAAGTACATCCTTAAATATCTCTACATCTTCCTTTATAACATCAGTATAAAAATCAAACAATATCTTATATAGTTGATTCTTTCCTTGTGACATTTTAAAGTAACCCTTATCTTCCCAATAAGAAGATAACTCTTCAAATAATTTAAATGCATCTTCACTGTAATATTTTTTTATTATATAATGCATAGATAGCTTGAAATTATTCGAATTATAATAAATCTCCAAAACTTCTTCTATATCTTTTATCTTTAGTATTTCATCATAGCTCATATACTTATTTCCTAACACCTCATACGGAGTATAATCTTTAAATATATAATCGTGCTTTTTAGAATTTTTTCTAATACCAGAACCCTTTAGCATCTTTAAAAATCCAAGCTGTAATTGTTCTATATCAAGATTAAATACCGTATTAAATGAATTTCTAAAACTCTCATAATTTTCATACGGAAGACCTGCTATTAAATCTAAATGCTGATGAATATTTTTAAAGCTCGAAACCTTATTGACAACATAAGATAACCTTTCAAAATTCTGAGTTCTTCCTACCTCTTTTAAAGTCTTTTCATTTGTAGATTGCACTCCTATTTCAAACTGAAACAGTCCAGGACTGCACTTTGATAGAAAATCCAACATATCATCATCTATTAAATGAGCTGTTACCTCAAAATGAAAATTCGTAAACCCATTGTCATTTTCCATAATAAATTTCATTATATCAAGTGCATATTCTTTTCTTGCATTAAATGTTCTATCTACAAATTTAACCTGTCTAACATTCGCATCTATCAATTTCTTAAGCTCTATTTTAACTCTATCTATATCAAAGAATCTAAGCCCCTTTATAGTAGATGATAAGCAATATTGACAATTAAAAGGACATCCCCTTGACGTTTCGTAATATACGATTCTATTTTCATATTCCTTTTTATCTATATTTTCATATGGACTGGGTATTATGTTAAGATCATGTATTAGCTGTCTTGGTTTATTAACCATTATAGAATCGTTATTTCTATAAATAAGACCATCTATATTCTCAACATCCTTTTTTCCCAGGGAATACTCTATGAATTCTCTAAAAGTAAGTTCTCCTTCTCCATATATTATATAGTCTATGCAATCATGTTTTTTCATGAATTCTTCAAAATCATAAGAAACTTCTGGCCCTCCAAGTAATATCTTAATATGAGGACTCACTTTTTTTAGGTTCTTACAGATTTTTATAGTATCATCTACATTCCATATATATGTAGAAAATACTACTATATCTGATTTTTGCTTATAAATTTCCTTTAATATATAATCTATACTGTTGTTTATAGTGTACTCAGCAACAGTAATATCAGCTAACTCTTTACAGAAGCTATTTAGATATCTAATAGCTAAATTTGTATGAATAAATTTGGAATTAAGAGTAGTTAAAAGTATTTTCAATATAATCCGCCCTTTCACAATGATACATCATTATATATTAACATAAAAGAAAAAATTCGTCTAATGATACACATAGACTCATTTTGTTAAATAAAGTAAATATATCATTTACATTTGAAATTTGTTATCATCTAGTTTACAATAGAATTAAGACACAATTAAAAGAAGGTGGTACTTTTGTTAGTTCAAAGTCACAATGTTATAGCCAACCATATACATTATAATATAAAGAATCACTTAGATATAGATTTGAATCTTAAACTGCTATCATACGGAGCTATGAAACCAGATGTAGCCCCTAGACTTGCTATGAAAAAACATTATAAGAATCAAAGTTTTGATTTTGTTTTGAATGAAATATTAAAATTGATAGATAACGGACTTAGAGAAAACCCCATATCTATAAATAGATTTTCTACTAAACTAGGAGTTATCAGCCATTTTTTATCTGATTTTTTCTGTCTTCCTCATCACAATCGAGAGTATTATCATGACAAGCTATTTGAACATTTGAAATATGAAAAAGACCTACATAAGCATTTTGTAAACTTTGAAGGTCTTAACAAAGTCAAATCTCCATATATAGAAAGAATCGACAAAGATAATATAAAAAGTTTTATAGAAGAACTTCACCATTCTTATACTGAAAATGAAATGGGTTTTAAAAATGATGTTGCAAGTTCTATAAATATATCAAGTGCAGTTGGTATTATAATAGTTGAGAACTCATTAATAGAATCATTTAATAAAATTACAATTTAAATCAATAAGTCCTATGTTATTATACTTTCACTTTATTGTATAATAGTATAGGACTTTATATGGTTCTATATTCTTTCTTCTTAAATATCACTATTCATCATTATTTTTGCATTTTTTGAAGGTTTTTAAACTATTTTATAGAAAATTAAATAATAATAATACTTTTAGTTGTGAAAGGAGCTCATTATTATGGAATCATTCGATAAAATATCTATAGATCAAATTTCAAAGAGAGATCTACTTTTAATAGTCAAGTCTTTAGAATATACATTTGAAAACACTAAAATAGATGATTTTATTAATTTAAGAAATAGTATGGTTAAAGAACTTTGCTTTTTAGCTGAAACAAGCGAAGATGATTTTTTAAAGTTCTTAGAAAAATAAAAATTGATTCATACTTACATCGTTAGTATTCGAGTTGTCAAAAATATGTCTACGAAAATACCGCACTTGTAACGATATTTTGAATAAACATTTTACTATAAAACTTAGATTATGGTGTTTGAATATCCGTAAAAAAATTCGTTGTCTGAGCGTAGTGAGTTTAGAATTTTTAGGATATTCAATAAGCCATAATCTTTAGTTTTATTAAAATATTAACTAAATAGCGTTATTTCAATGTACTTCATTTTTCATTTAAGCACTAATTTAAATTAATTAACCTTCTTAAACTCAAATTCATATTCACCAGATTTTGAGTTTACTTTTATATGAAGCCTATCATCTTTAATATTCTTATCTATAACAGTTATATTGTTCAATATAGGATTGTACAGTGACTCCCCAATATTTAAATCTATCAATTCTCTTGGATGCGTATTTTGAGTATATTCTTTTTTATGTATCTCATATTTTCTAAGTCTTATTATATAATCAGCTAACGATTTTATAAAATTTAAATCTGATATATTCAGACTATCAAATTCAAAAGCCAAAATACCGAGTATAGAATTTTTAAGACTTAAAAGACTTTGATTATTTTCATCAATGTCCTTTACATATACTTGATATATAATCCTAAAAAATCCATCAATTATACTTTCTTCTCTTAATTCTTCTATTTTCTCATCTATACATTTGTCTATTTTTTGTATAAATTTTATTCTGCTTCTCTCAAATTTTATAATATCCTTTTTATCTATATCTTTATCAAGTGCAAACCCTATTACATGTTCTTTTATATTTTGAAGTAATTCTTTAAAATCTTTATTCTTATCCTTTATAAGAGTATGTATTAAAAAGTTATACGATATACTAACAATAATGTAATCATAGTTTTTCACATCTTCCTTATGTAATTTACAGTAATACGATACATTCTTTATAACTTCAGCTTGTGATCTTTCTAAATTTATATTTGAAAGTATTATAGGAAGTACATACGTTATATCATATATATAGTCATCATTTCGTTCCCCATAGTACTTATAAAATACAAGTTCTTCTCTAAACCTGTGATAATCTATATATACAGTTTTTGTAGTTTTATCATCTATCAAACACTTTGTAACTATTTTAATAAAATCGTTTAAATACTTCTTATTATTTACAAAAGAATATATATAAGAATTTTTTATTCTATTTTCCATATAAACCCTCCTAAATCTTAATCAAATCAAAGTTTTATTATATTAATATCTTTCCCAAATTCCAAAAAAAATAGCAGCTATTAAGCTGCTACATAGGGGGGGTAGTAGCATTGATTGTAATCAATCGCCACTATTCTATATTTTTTATATGTTTATTATATAATAATATAATTTTAGATGTAAAGCTTTATTTTTCGACAAATTACATTCTTTCAGGAGCTTCTACTCCAAGTAGTGATAGTGCGTTCTTTATAGTTTGCTTTGTAGCTAAAACAAGAGCAAGTCTTGCTTTTCTAACTTTTTCATCTTCTACTATTATCGCATTGTCATGGTAGAACTTATTAAATGCTTGTGCTAAGTCAACTACATATCTAGCTATTATATGAGGCTCGTTGTTTTTGATTACATCTTGTATAGCCTTCGGGAAGTTTCCGATTTCCTTTATTACATTAACACTGTCGTCATCTGATAATACAGAAAAATCAACATCAGCACTGACTTCCTCATTTGCCTTTCTAAGAACAGAACAAGCTCTAGTGTGAGTATATTGAACATAAGGTCCAGTTTCTCCATCAAAGTTTAAAGTTCTATCCCAAGAGAATGTGTAATCCTTTATTCTGTTATTTGATAATTCTTGGAATACTACAGCTCCTACTCCTATTTGCTTAGCTACAGTATCTATATTTTCAAGATTCGGATTCTTCTTTTTTATTATTTCTTTAGTTGTATCTATGGCTTTATTTAAAACATCCTCTAAGAAAACTACTCTTCCTTTTCTTGTAGACATAGTTCCTTCTTCAAGACTTACCATTCCAAATGGAACGTGAACACAATCTTTAGCCCAATCAAATCCCATAAGCTCTACAACCTTCATCCATTGGTTAAAGTGAAGTATTTGTTGAGATCCAACTACATATATATTCTTATAAAAATCATATGTTTCTTTTCTATAAGTTGCAGCTGCTATATCTCTAGTTAAGTAAAGAGTTGATCCATCGCTCTTAGTTATAAGTGCTGGAGGCATGTTATAATCTTCAAGATCTACTATATTAGCTCCTTTAGATTCTTTTAATAATCCTTTTTCATTCATTATATCTATCATTCTAGGCATTTTATCAGAATAGAAACTCTCACCTGCATATGAGTCGAACTCTATTCCTAACAGATCATAAACTCTGTTGAATTCTTCCAAACTCACTTTTCTAAACCACTTCCATAATTTAACCGCTTCTTCTTCCCCATCTTCAAGTTTTTTAAACCACATTCTAGCTTCGTCATCCATTGCCGGATCTTTCTCAGCTTCATCGTGGAATTGAACATATAATTTAAGTAAAGTCTTAATAGGAGCTTGTTTTACTTCTTCCTCATCTCCCCATTTTTTAAATGCAACGATAAGCTTACCAAATTGTGTTCCATAGTCCCCTAAGTGATTTATTCTTATAGTATCAAATCCTAATGTCTTATACGCCTTGTAAAGAGCATTACCTATTACAGTTGTTCTAATATGACCTATATGAAAAGGCTTAGCTATATTAGGAGATGAGAACTCAACTATAACCTTTTTACCTTTTCCTATGTCAGACTTACCATAATCCTCTTTTTTCTCTAAAACTTCTGTAACTACTGACTTAGCTAAAGAAGATTTGTCTATAAAGAAGTTTATATAAGCCCCTGCTGTCTCTACTCTTTGTATTAAATTAGTTTTTTCCATCTTTTCACAAAGCTCATTTGCTATCATATTAGGAGCTTTTCTAAAAACTTTAGCTAGTTTAAAACATGGAAAAGCATAATCCCCCATATCTTTATTTGGCGGTATTTCTATTAAAGAAATAATTTCTTCTAAGCTTAAATCTGAAACTTGTGCCGATATGATATCAGCTACCTCTAATTTAAAATCCTTCATTCTACATTCCTCCTATATATAATTCACATCATGCTATAATTTTGAATATTCATACAATACAAAAAACTCCCATCTCTTTAAAAAAAAGAGACGAGAGTTATATCCCGTGTTACCACTCTTATTGATATATACTATATATATCCACTCATATGTTTTTAACGTAAACAACCCGTATTTCCCTACTTTATTTCAGAAAACATTCTCAAGGATGCGTTTCAATAAGATTATGTTGCTAGACTTTCACCAACCACTAGCTCGCTAAAACAATCATCATATCTACTTTTCCTATCATAGAATTTGTAATTTCAGTTTTATAATGTATGATAACAGAACTTTTTAATAAAGTCAAGTACTTTTATTTATTTAAATTCACTATTTTTGTTTCATTTATCGATTTTATGTCATTACATCCTGTAAGTATCATAGCTTGTTTCAATTCATTTTTGAAATTGTTTATAACTAATTCTACTCCTTCTTGTCTTCCTCCATACGACCCCCATATTATAGGTCTAGCTGCTAAAACCGCATCTGCTCCAAGAGCTATATATTTTAATATATCTACACCTTGTCTTACAGACCCATCTGCAAGTATAGTTATTTTACCCTTTACTTTTTTAGATATTTCAGGCAGAACCTCTGCAACTCCTAAAGTATGATCTAATATTCTTCCGCCATGATTAGAAACAACTATAGCAGCAGCTCCTACTTCAACAGCTAACTCAGCTTCGTCAGCAGTCATTATACCTTTTAATATAAAAGGAAGTTTAGTTGATGATACCAGTTCTTTTAATTCTTCTACTGTTTTAGGTCCCACTGGTTGTCCATGAAGTGCCATAGTTATCAGTCCTGCACCGTCTATATCTACTCCTACTGCTAAAGCACCTACCTCTTCCGCTTTTCTTATATTTTCTATTATTTTCTCATTATCTCTAGGTTTTATTATAGGTATTCCAAATCCATCAACTTTTTTTATAGAATTTAAACCATCTATGAAAAATTGAGGATTACCACTATCTCCAGTCATAGCAAAAGTTCCTGCATTTATACTTCCAATAACTACATCGTCACTATACTGATCCTCAGTTAAAAATCCACCCATATTAATAGAACTTCCTGTAACAGGAGCTGCTAATAAAGGTATATCTATTTTTCTACCAAATATTTCAGTACTCATATTTGGATTTTTTGCATCATGTATTGTTCTTAAGTTTATTTTAACATTGTTTAAAGTCTCATAGTTTCTCTTAAATGCACTTCCAGTCTTAGTTCCTCCCATTCCAGGAACCTTTCCTGAACATGAGTTTCCATCACATTCTCTACAAAGACCGCAATAGCCTTTCATTCTCTCTCTTGCTAGTTTTTTTACTTCATTTAAGTCCATTTTACTCTCCCCCTTCAAAGTATGTTTCTGATTTTAAATCTACACCGCTCTTTATTAAAAGAGCAGCGGTTATTCCATATCCATCTATAATCTTCGATTTAAAACTTCCATCATATACTTGATTAATTCCACAAGAAGGGCTTTTTTCCTTTAATATAGCATTTTTTACACCTAAAGTTCTACATATTTTTAAAGTCTCATATGCCCCCTTTAAAAATTCCTCAGTTACATCTTGATTTTCTTTGTTAATAACTTTAGCTTTTCCATCTATTACATCATCAGCATTTCCTCCAACTATCTCAGCTGGAATCCTAGGGGTACAAAGCCCCCCTAGTTGTTCAGGACATACAGGAATCACAGTTTTATCTTTTAAATAGTCCATAAGCCCATCATTTTTATTATTTCCACCATTGTACTTACAATCAACACCAATTAAGCAAGCAGAAACCAAAATCATACTACCATCTCCTATTTAAATTCAACTATAGTAACTCCCGCTCCACCTTCACCATATACTCCATCTCTATAGCTCTTTATGTGTCTATGTTTTTTTAACATTTCCTTCATTCCAGCTTTTAATACTCCCGTTCCTATTCCGTGTATTATAGTAGCCTTTGGTATCCCCGCTAGATAAGCATCATCTAAATATTTATCAACCTCTTCCATGGCTTCCTCAAGATTCATACCTCTTAAGTCAATTTCTTGTTTTATATTAAAGCTCTTTTTCTTAAGTATTTTACCTGCACCCGATTTTAGAACATCCTTCTTATTAACCTTTATTTGCTCTAAAGATGCAAAAGGTAAGTTCATCTTCATAATACCTATTTGAACTAAAGCTTCTTTTTTGTCATTATCAACAGATAATACACTTCCTTGTTGATTAAGTGTCACTACCTTTACATCATCTCCAGCCTTTAAGTTCTTAATAGCTTTTTTAGCAACCTTAGGTACTATCATATCCTTAACATTAGAGTGAAGATGTTTCATAGATTCATTCATTTCTCTTCGTAAGTTCTCTATCTCTCTGTTTTTATCTTTATTAACGCCTTGTTTTTGAAGATCTCTGATTTCTTTAATTATCATATCAGCTTCTTCTTTAGAATCCCTCATAATCTTTAAAGCTTCTCTCTTCGCTTCATTAATTATCTTATCTCTTTGAACAGTTAATCTCTCAGTCTTTACAAGAAGCTCTTCTTTTAGCTTCCTAACTTCTTCTTTAAGTCTATTTGCTTCTTCTTTTTCTTTTAGTGTATCTATTCTATTTTGTTCTATATTTTGAAGTAGGTCTTCAAATTCTATATTTTCACTGTCTATAAAGTTCTTAGCCTTTTGTATTATATAATCCCCAAGTCCAAGCCTTCTAGATATTTCAAATGCATTTGATTTACCAGGTACTCCAATTAGTAGTTTATACGTAGGACTTAAAGTTTTAATATTAAATTCTACTGCAGCATTCTCAACACCTTTTTTAGTAAGTGCATAATGCTTAAGTTCACTATAGTGAGTTGTAGCTATTGTAATAGCTTTAAGATCGTATAAATCATTTAGTATTGCCATGGCAAGCGCAGCTCCCTCAACAGGGTCAGTACCAGCTCCAAGTTCATCAAACAATACAAGGGAATTAGTAGTTACATCCCTTAATATATCAACAATATTAGTCATATGAGACGAAAATGTTGATAAGCTCTGCTCAATACTTTGCTCATCTCCTATATCTGCAAATATGTTATCAAATATACACATATGACTTCCATAATCTGCTGGTATGTGAAGACCACTTTGAGTCATCAAAGCGAATAAACCGACAGTTTTAAGAGTTACCGTCTTACCTCCAGTATTAGGTCCTGTTACAACTAATGTACTAAATTCTTTTCCAATCCATATATTGCTAGGTACAACATCCTTTGGATCAAGAAGAGGATGTCTACCATTTTTTATATTAAGGTTCTTTTCATCAATTATTTTAGGCTCTATAGCCTTCATTGAAAAAGATAATTTCCCCTTAGCGAATATAAAGTCTACCTTTCCAAGTATCTTTCCATTAGATATGACTTCATCTGCCACTTCTCCAATTAAACTTGAAAGTTCACTAAGTATTCTCTCCATCTCTTCTCTTTCTTTAAGTTTAAGCTCTCTTAATTCATTATTCATATTTACTATAGACATAGGCTCTATAAACAAAGTAGCTCCAGATGAAGATTGATCATGTATAATCCCAGCAACAATTGATCTATACTCCTGCTTTACAGGTACTACGAATCGATCTCCTCTTACAGTAATTATTGCATCCTGTAAATACTTTTGATAAGAAGTTGAAGATATTATAGAGTTAAGCTTCGATCTTATAGATTGATTCTTTTGAACAATACCACGTCTTAAGCTTTTAAGAGTGTGACTTGCATTATCAGACATCTCTATTTCACTTATTATAGAATTTAATATTTTGTCCTCTATATCCTTAAAAGTATGAAGACTATCAGTTAAAGCCTGTATTATAGGGTAAGACTCATCCTCCGACTTGCCTATGCTGTTTTTTAAAATCCTAGCACCTCTTAAAGTATCTCCAACCATTAAAAGTTGTCCCATATCAAGAGATGAACCTATCTTTGTTTTTTTAGCAAGCATCTCTACATCATGTATTCCACCAAGAGGAACAGACCCTCTTTTAATTATTATTGACTGTGCCTCACTAGTTTC
Source organism: Tepidibacter sp. Z1-5 (assembly GCF_037844525.1). NCBI lineage: Bacteria > Bacillati > Bacillota > Clostridia > Peptostreptococcales > Peptostreptococcaceae > Tepidibacter > Tepidibacter sp. Z1-5. Next base: position 43,295 of record NZ_JBBMMD010000035.1, read on the forward strand.
CTTTTGCATTTGAATAACTTCCTCAAGATTAGTAGATGGAACTAATTCATCTACATATCTTTTTCCAAGAGAAGAAGATACCCTTTCTTTTAACATATCTATTATTTTAAAATATTCTAAAACTCTTAACGATTTCTGATTCATACTTCCTCCTTAAATTTAACTAAATATCATTTTTTCCTATATATATATCTAAAGCCTTTATACCTCTTCTTGCAAGCTTTATAAATAGTAATAGACAATAAACACTAAGCCCGAAAAATCCCAACATAAATATCATATATATAATCATAAAGAACACTCCCATAGAACTTTGAATATCCATCATATATTATCCCCCCTTAAATTCAATCCTAACTTATATTTTATCAATAAAACCTATTATATGTAAGGTTAAAAATTTTTTTTTGAAATCACTGTATTTTTAACATATTTCTCTAATAATAAATCTATTTTTTAGATTAGTATTTAACGAATACCATTTTTTATATGTTATAATAAAATTAATTTATATGTACATATAAATTAATTTATATACTTTAATATACGTTTTTATTTATTTTTTACATACATTAAGATTATTGTCAAATATTAAAAAAATTTCGATTGGGAGTTGATTTTATGAGCAATGTTTTAAAGAACCTAAAGCCCGAAGCAGTTTTTAGATATTTCGCAGAAATGTCTGAAATCCCTAGAGGTTCAGGAAATGAAAAAGCTATAAGTGACTACTTAGTGAATTTTGCTAAAAAGCATGATTTAGAAGTAATTCAAGATGAGGCTTTAAATGTTATAATCAAAAAACCTGCCACTAAAGGATATGAAAATGCTCCTTGTGTAATCCTTCAAGGACATATGGATATGGTATGCGAGAAAAACAAAGGAACTGATCATGACTTTGAAAAAGATGCCCTAAAGTTAAAAATAGTTGATAATTATATATATGCAGATAACACTACTCTTGGAGCTGACAATGGAATAGCTGTAGCTTATGCTTTAGCTATACTTGAGGCAAACGATTTAGAACATCCTGCACTTGAAGTGTTAATAACTTCAGAAGAAGAAACGGGAATGGGAGGAGCTATAAACCTAGATCCATCTCACTTAAAAGGAGAATACCTTTTAAATCTTGATTCTGAAGAAGAAGGATACCTTCTAGTTAGTTGTGCTGGTGGAGTTAGAACAAGACAAGTTCTTCCTATTGTTTGGGAAGATGCAGATACTAATTTAACTGCGTACAAAATCGATATAACAGGATTAAAAGGCGGCCATTCTGGAATGGACGTAATAAAACAAAGAGGAAACTCTAATAAAATAATGGGAAGAATTCTTTCTAAGTTAAATGATGAGATGAACTACTCTATAGCTAACGTTCACGGAGGAGCAAAAATGAATGCAATACCTCGTGAATGCGAAGCTATAATACTTACAGATTCTAAAAACGAGAAAATACTTTGTGAAACAATAGAAAACTTAAATAATATATTCAAAAGCGAACTTGCAACTTCAGATCCTGGTATATCTATTGAAGTTAAAAAACACGAAGATAAAGTAGCAAAAGTATTCTCAAAAGAAACTATGATCAAACTAATATCTTCTTTAGTTTTAATTCCAAACGGAATCAAAACTATGAGTATGGATATTGAAAATCTTGTAGAAAGTTCTACAAATCTTGGTGTAGTTATAACTCACGATAATGAGATTACATTTGAAAGTGCTGTTAGAAGTTCTGTTAAGAGCTTAAAGTACAATATACTTAACGAAATGAAATGTATTGCTAATTTACTTAATTGTGAATTTTTAGCTGACTCTGATTATCCAGAATGGTCTTACAAGGCCGATTCTAAACTTAGAGAAATCTGCCAAAATGTTCATAAGAACAAGTACAATAAAGAAGCTAAAGTTATAGCTATTCATGCTGGTCTTGAGTGTGGTCTTTTACTTGAGAAAATGCCTCATGTTGATGCTATATCTCTAGGTCCTGATATGTTTGATGTTCACACTCCAGAAGAACATTTAGACATAGCTTCAACTCAAAGAACTTACGAATACTTATTAGATATATTAAAGAATATAAAATAATTTTAAAAAAAGCTGTCTTAAAATGATTTCAAAATCATTTTAAGACAGCTTCTTTTTTATGTATACGTTCTTTGATTTTATATGTGAGTTATCCAAAATACATCTATGTAAATACCACTCATACGTTAGATATTTTGAAGAAATGCAGCCTTTGTCTTATGAACAATCCTAAAGTTTCTAAACTTCCTACGGGCAGACAACGAAACTTTTTAACGTATTATTCAACGAAAAAGGCTGAATTTCTAAGCAAAATATCTAAAAGCATTCATTAACATTTACATAGACATATTTTTTAATTCTTTGTGTCTATTATCGAATACAATTTTATCCCCTTTAATAAAACAAAAAAATTAGTATAATCAATTGTAGTATTGTTTTCTTATATATTTATTTCAAACTCTATCTACAACTCATTTATGAATCTACTCAAAGTCTAGACCTCTAAATCTAAAAATGACGCTCATTTAAATGTTAGCTACTTTTTTGTTAATATTTTTCAATAGAACTTAGATTGCGACGTTTAAATATCCCGTTAAAAAACTTCTTTGTCTGACTGTAAAGGAGTTTAAGAAGTTTTAGGAAATTTAATAAGGCGCAATCTATTAGTTTTATAAAAATATTAACTCAAGTAGCGGTATTTCAATGAGCGTCATTTTTCTCTTAACCACTGTAATATTTTTTACTTATTCAAATAGTTATATATCATAATAGCTGCATTAGCTCTTGTAAGTTCTTCATTCGGATTTAGTTTTCCATTGTATCCAGATACTATATTAAGTCCATATCCAATAGATGCATATCCTTTAAAATCTTCATCTACATCTTCAAACGGACAATCAAATATTCCTTTTATATTAGCTACAGACTCATAGTTTAGACCATTTATAATAATTTTTAGTGCCTCTTTTTTAGTCATAATTTTGTCTGGATTTATATCTTTTTCGCTTATTATTCCTTGTCTTATAAGATATGCATATATATTATCTACAGATTCAACTTCACCATAATAAGAGTTTATAGTTTTCATATATAATTTTAAAAAGTCACTTTGAATTATTTTTTCATCAGGCTTAAAAAACTCACCATCAAATTTTATTCCGAACTCTCTAAGCTTTTGTATTTGACTTTGTGCATAATGTCCATTTATATCCTTGTATTCTATATTTTCAACTTTTTCATACTTTGTTTTATCATTATATATTATATTTCCATTAATAGCATCTATGTTGTGAGGTACACTATTATCCAAAGTATAAACCAATTTAGTGTATTCTTGGTCTGTATTATTTTCATAGTTATAGTCTGCTTTATATTCAAGGTTTATTCCTATTTTATCAAATAAAATATCGTAAGCTTTATTCATATCTATAACATTTGTTTTTTTTAATTCAATATCATCCCATACTATATCAAGTGAATTTAAACTTCCTTGCACAGCATCGTATCCAATTGTTATATAGTTATTTTCATATTCTATACCATTTACTATTCTATTGAATTTGAAGTTGTAATATTTTGGTTTAGTATTTTCTTGAATATCGTAAAACTCATCATAGCTATCATCGTATTTTAAAGAATCTTTTTTATCATTATAAAACTCACTTAGAAATTTCCCAGCTTCTTTTTTAGCATAATCTTTATCGTATTTTGCTTCACGATCTGCCTCATATGGTAAATATTTATTGAATCCTTTTATATCTCCTGTAGATGCATCTATTGAAACATGCACGCTTCTTGATTTTTTATCATTTGAAATATAATTTAAATACCATGTATACTTAGAATTATCTAAATAACTTTTATTCAAACTATATTTTTTAAGTTCATAATCAGAAGATATTTTTATAAATTTAGATTCTCTAGCTATTTTATCTGCATCTTCTTTTGTTATTAAATTAGAAACTTCATTTACAGCCTGTATCTCTTCTTCTGATAATCTAGCATCTTTTTTATTTACATTATTTTTTTCACTTACAGCTCCCGTATCAAGGTAACCAATATTTGAATCTATTTTCTCCTTCTTACCAGTTAATGCATCTATAGCATAACAATTTGCATACTTAGTAGTATACACAAGATATGGCTTTGAATCTTTATCATAACCTTTTCTATATACTAATTTAAGTCCTAATTCCTCAATGTATTTTTGTTTAGCTTTATCTAAACCTATTACTTTATCAGCATCTTTGAATTTAATATTATAATCATAATTCAAATTGAAATCAGTCACTTCTTTAGTCTGCTTATTTACAACAATTCTAACTCCATTATCATAAAAAGGAACTTCATTAACTAGTCTAACGTAGTTAAAATAATAAGAATCACTTTGTATAGTACCATTATTTTCATCTATATATTTTAGCTCACTTATAAAGTTTGAAGCTACATTTTTTATAAAGTTGTCTGATATTTTTTTAGCTTCGTCTTTTCCTATAACATTTATGTTAGTTTCGTAATTGTCGTTTGAGTCATGCTTACTATATCTTGTAATATTTCCATCTGTATCTATTGAAATAGATATTCTTCTACTAAGTTTGTCTTCTGTACTCCAATTTAAATTCCAAATAGTTTTACCATTGTTGCTCTTATAGTATTCAAATTTTTTAAACTCATCACCTATATTAAATTTGCTCTTAGCAGTTAATATAGCTTTTTCCAACCCATCATTTTGTTGAGCCACGCTTATATATGGTAAAAATGCAATTATCATCATTAGCAAAGACATAATAACAGCTATTCCTTTTTTCAATTTAAATCATCTCCTTTTATATTCTTTCTATAATTAGACGATTTTTTTTATAAAAAGTTTCATTATTTTTTAATAGTTTATTACACTATAGTCTATTAATTCTTTATTTTCATATATTATTTTTCCTGAGAAAAATTCATATTCTTCCATCCACTTTAAAAACAATCTATCTCCATCCCAAAGATTAAGATCTTGTATTTTATCATCATCTACCCACTTTAAATCTCCTTCATTACAATCTAGTATTTCTCCACTAAAATCATGTGCTGTAAATAAGAATACATACCAATCTTCATCATCTTTAAATTTTGGAAAAGTAAGTATTCCCTTCAGTTTAGGCTTTAATATATCAAGTCCACTTTCCTCTTTAACCTCTCTTATTATACATTCCTCAGGAGTTTCCCCTTGTTCCATTTTCCCTCCAAGACCTATCCACTTACCCTCATGTATATCATTCTCTTTCTTAGTCCTATGAAGCATAAGTGTCTTGTTGTCTTTTTTTATATAACACATAGTAGAATTTTTCATAATTATACCTTCCTTTATAAAAAAATATTTAGTTTTATGTATCATCAAAATATGTCTATAAAAATACCGCTCATACAACGATATTTTGAATATAACTAAGCTTTTGTCTTATGAATAATTCTAAAATTTCCGAACTCCCTACGGTCAAACACAGAAATTTCTTTACGGATTATTCAACAACAAAAACCAAGTCATATTAGTCAAAATATCTAAAGCATTCGCTAACATTTTCATAGACATATTTTTGGTTCTAATTCTTATTATAGAATAAAATTCACTTAATGCTATCGCATAACAAATATCACATTTAGTTCTAATTATCTCTATTATTTAAAATAGTTGCTAAGTAAGCTTTTTTCATAAATGCTATGCATAATTAAAAATCGTATAATTTCCTCGCGATAAAGAAATCTTTATTTACAAAATATTTTTTCTTAATTCTACACAATCCTTTAAATAACCATATTAAAACTGAGGCTCGTTGAAATGTTAGCTATTTTTTAGTTAACATTTTACTATAAAACTTAGATTGTGGTGTTTAAATATCTGTTAAAAAACTTCATTGTTTGACCTCAAGGGAGTTTATGAAGTTTTAGGATATTTAATAAGACACAATCTTTAGTTTTATTAAAATGTTGACTAAATAGCGGTATTTCAATGAGCCTCAGTTTTCGCTAAAGTACTAATATACTTTTAAAATTATTTTTTGATTAACTTTATCTTTATAATCCTAAATCATCTGATATTTCCTTCATAGCATTAAGAGATAACTCTGCAAACTCTGCAAATGGAATTCCAAGCTTCTCTATAGATTTCATAGCCTCTCTATCAGCTCCTGCTGCAAATCTTGTTTCCTTCATTCTCTTTGTTATAGATTTTACTTTTACACTATTTATCTTTTTATCAGGATACACAAGTGTTATAGCAGTTATAAATCCAGTTATAGGATCTGCTGCATATATTGCTTGGTCCATTTTATTCTCTATTTTCACTCCACAATCTTTATTGTGCGCACATATAGCATGATACATTTGCTCATCTCCAAAGCCTTCTTCTTTTAATAGTTCTACAGCTTTTGGTCCATGAAGCTTTCCCTCTCCATTTTTGTAATCTAATAAATCTGCATCAAGATCGTGTAAAAGTCCAGTTATTGCCCATTTTTCTTCATTTTCTGGATCAATTTTCTTAGCAAGTTCTCTCATAACTACCTCAACAGCATAAGAGTGTTTAACTAAGTGTTCTGTGCTTAAATGTTTATTTAGTATTTCTACTGCTTTTTCTCTTGATATCATTTACCCAACATCCCCTTTAGTATATTTTTATACTTTATTCGACACCTCTTAGGTAATGTCCTTTAGTAATTCCCTCATTTATTAGTTTTTCATGCATTTCACTATCTTGAACTTCAAAATCATTGTCTATTATATCTATATACGCTTTGACTATTTCTCTTATAAAGTTTTCTTCTTCAAATGTAAACTCTAGTCTAAATGTACTAACCCCTGAATTATACATGTCTTCTAAATGATCAATCATGCATAGAATCTTAGAATTATATATTATAGATCTACAGAATTTATCTTGAGATACAGGGAATTCTTGTCCTTTTTCATCTTTTAATAAATACTTAGATTGATTACAAGTTCCACATCTTTTGTCCTTATTGCAGTCTCTAGTCAAAACTCCCATAGGACAGTATTCACTTATCATTAAAGGTATTCTAGAATAAACTATTGCTTCAGCTTCTATGTCAACATGGTTTAAAACCTGCTTTATCTCGTGTAAGTTCAACTCTGCTGATAGACATATAGATTTTATATTGTTATTTTGAAGTTGTTCTATAGTTTCGCTATTGAATACATTTAAGTAGTAGTCTGCATGCATATTATAGTCAGATAATTTATTTATCATACCTATATTAGATACTAAGAATTCATCAATTCCCATGTCAATTGCTTCATCTAATATATTGTATTGATTATTTCTAAGTATTCTAGAAGGGCAGTAAACTATATTTTTATTGTGTTCTTTACATAAATTCATAGCATCTTTTAATGTGTCTATATCTTCATAGTATATATTATCAATATCTAAATCTACGATTTTTCTAAGCTGAGACATTTTTCTTATCTTTACATTTACTTTAGTATCTCTTACGTTTTTATCTAATTTTTCTTTATCTTCTACTTCTATTTTTAATAATTTTCTTTTGTTTAAATTCTTTCTTTTAACATTTAATTTTTCAACAGCATCTCTTCTTATTTCATTAAGAAGGCTAACAGGTATACTTATATTTTCATCTTTTTCTATTAGTAAAGATTCTAATTCATAAGGTGTATTTCCAAGCTTTGATAATTGAGTTTCTATTTTTTCATCCGATAGAGCTACCTTTATGGCTTTTTCTACTTTTTTAGTTCCTACAACTTTAACCTTATTATCATCATTATCTTTTATTAAAAGAGATGGGTATTCATCTAGCTTTAATATTATCTTTCCTTTTATAGGAATTTTTTTAATTTCAACTTCATTTTCATAAGTTCTTCTAGCTCTATCTAGAAGTTCACTATCTAGCGTCTTGTATACTTCTTGTCCTATTTGTATCGGTATATTAAAATCAAGTTGTATTGTATCGCCTTCATAAGCCTCACTTAATATGTCGTTGTTTTTAAGTATTCTTCCTACATTTCCTCCACCAATACTTAGTCCATCACCTTTTTTAAGTGTGTTTTCAAGTTTTAATGTTATCTTGTTTCTTCTTTTATCTACATCTACAACCTTACCTATATAAAGTCCTGTATTATTAGGCTTTTCAGGGTTCATTATTTCTTTTCCGCTTTTTTCAAGTATATATCCTTTAGTGAACTTTCTATTGAATATACTGTACAAGTCGTTTAATGTATCTTTTTTAACTTCTAATTTTTTATTAGTCATGTAATAGTCCAATGTTTCTCTATAAGCTCCAACTACTGTGGCTACATACTCAGCTCTTTTCATTCTTCCTTCTATTTTTAAAGATAAAACTCCTGTATCTATTATTTTATCAAGTTCCTCTATCGTATTTAAATCTCTAGGACTTAACAAATACTGGTCATCTAATTTCACTTTTGAATTCGAGCTCTTATCTATTAAGTCGTATACCTTTCTACAAGGTTGAGCACATCTTCCTCTATTTCCAGATCTACCACCTATCATACTGCTCATAAGGCATTGTCCTGAGTAACATACGCATAAGGCACCATGTACGAATACTTCTATATCAACAGAAGTGTTTTTAGATATATATTCTATCTCACCTATTTCAAGTTCTCTTGCAAGCACAACCCTTTTAAATCCTAATTTTTCTAAATATTTCACATCTTCAAGTGAATGCGCAACCATTTGAGTACTTGCATGTATTTCAAAATCAGGGAAATGTTCTTTAACTAATTTTGTCATCCCTATATCTTGAAGTATAAGTGCATCTACGTCTATATTGTATAGAAAGTTTATATATTTTAAAAAATAGTTTATTTCACTTTCCTTCACAAGTGTGTTTACAGTTACATATACCTTAACATCTCTTATATGTGCATGCTCAACAGCCTGTTTCATTTCCTCTGTATCAAAATTATTAGCCGATGCTCTTGCTCCAAAACTTTTACCTCCAAGATATACCGCATTAGCTCCATTTGATACAGCGGCTCTTAAGGCGTCAAAACTTCCAACAGGTGCTAACAGTTCTATATTACTCAAATTACCAACTCCTACATTATAATTTAATTTCGTTTCACTTTATTTTACAGAATAAAACCTCCAGGCTTATTTTTCCTGGAGGTATTATTCTTTATTCTTTTTCTTCTAATTCAACTATTTTCATCTGCATATCATACAGCCTATTTTGAAAACTATTTGCTATTTCTTCAGCTTCTGCAAGTCTTTCTTCTTGTTCTTTGAAGCTATTTTTTCTTTGTTCATACTCTTGTTTAACTGAAGTTAATTCCTCTTTATATTTTTCTAGTTCTTTTTCTAGTTCTTCTATTTCTTTATCTCTTTTACTTATGTTATTTTGAAGTTCTATCAAAGTTGTGTTTGCATTTTCTAAATCCTGAAGAGGTTTTTTGTATTTAGTGTTAACTTCATCTAACTCGTATGAGCATTTGAAAAGTTCATCCGCTATATTTAATGTTGTCAAAACTGCTGCCATCGCTGTACTCAAGCTAGGATTAGCCTCGACTACCTCCTGCATTTTATCATCTACATAGCTAGCAACTTTTAACAAATATTCTTTTGGCTCTTTACCAACCATGTTGTATTCTTGACCATTTATTCTTACGGTAACTTTGTTCACTTTAACTCAGCCCCTTAGAGTTTTCTCTTTACTTACTATTGTAAGTTTTTTTTAAGGATTTTACAATCTTAAATTAGCATTTATTTGATCGCTAAGTTCTTTAAGTATATTTTCGTGAACTTTATTTACCTCTTCATCTGTAAGCGTTTTATCCTTACTTCTGTATGTTAAAGAGTATGCAACAGATTTATGTCCTTCTTCAATTTGCTCTCCCTTATATACGTCAAACAACTTAAAACTTTCTACTAACCCTTTAGAATTTTTAGTAATTATATCCTCTATTTCCTTAACATATACTTCATCTTTAATAAGAAGTGCTATATCTCTTGTCATAGCAGGGTACTTAGGAAGTGGTCTATATAACTTTTCATCATTTCTATAAGTTAATAACAATTCAAAATCAAACTCAGCAGCGTATACTCTTTTATTTATATCGTAGTTTTCTAATACATCAGGATGTAATTCTCCAAATACTCCAACTATATTATCATTATAAACTACATTAGCACATCTTCCTGGATGGAATGTAGTATGATTTTTCTCAGGAAGTATTTCATATTTATCAAATCCTATATTCTTGAATAATTCTTCAACTATCCCCTTCATATCAAAGAAATCTATTCCATCTTTGTACATAGACATACATATAGCTTTTTTCTCAACAGGCATTATTTCATCCATAGGCATGAAAGTATTTCCTATTTCAAATGCTGCAAATTCTTCAACTTTTCTTGAATTATTTCTAGCTGCAACATCTAGCATATTAGGTAATAATGTAGTTCTCATAACGCTAGTTTCTTCACCTAGAGGGTTTTTAATCTTTATGAAGTTTCTCTTTATAGAATCCTTTGAAATATTTATCTTATCTACACCTTTTGGACTTACAAATGAATACGTTAATATTTCATTAAGACCCATAGAAACTAAACTATTCTTTATACCTTCTTCAAATAATTGCTCTATAGTTTGAAGTCCCATAGTGTTATCTCCATATAGCATCTTAGATGGTATATTCTCATATCCAAATATTCTTGCTACTTCTTCTAACACATCAGCTTCTTCTTTCATATCAAGTCTGAAGCTAGGAACTGTAAGTTCAACCTTATCTTCAACTAATTCACACTTAAACTCTAAACTCTCAAGTATCTCTATAAACTGGTTAAGAGGAATATTCTCTCCTAATAATTTGTTTATTCTTTGAGGTCTAACAGTTATCTTTTGTTCTTTTACAGGAGTGTTATACTTTTCTACTATTCCTTTTAATACAGTTCCTGCATTTAACTCTTCTATTAATTGTGCTGCTCTATTAATAGCAGTTTCCACTAGGTTAACATCTATTCCTTTTTCAAACTTTGCAGATGCTTCAGTTCTTAAGTTAAGCTTCTTAGAAGTTCTTCTTATACTGTCAGCATCAAAGTTAGCACTTTCAAGAAGTATAGTTTTAGTATCATCACTAACCTCTGAATTTGCTCCACCCATAACTCCAGCTATTGCAACAGGCTTTTCTCCATTAGTTATTAAAAGCATATTACTATCTAGTGTTCTTTCAACATCATCTAAAGTCGTGAATTTTTCTTCATCATTAGCACGTCTTACAAGTATAGTGTCACTTTCTAATTTATCTAAATCAAAAGCATGAAGTGGTTGTCCAAGCTCTAACATAACATAATTAGTAATATCAACTATGTTATTGATAGGTCTAACACCTGCTTCTATAAGTCTTCTTTGCATCCAGTATGGAGACGCCTCTATCTTAACATCTTTTATAATTCTAGTAGAGTATCTTTTGCATAAATCTTCTTCTTCTATTTTTATATTAAACTCAGCTACATCATCTGACTCTTTAACATCTATATTAGGATATTTAAGTTCTTTTCCTATTGTAACAGCTGCCTCTCTTGCAATACCTAAAATAGATAAGCAATCTGGTCTATTTGAAGTTATCTCGAATTCTATTAAAGCATCATTTATTCCAAGTATTTCTTTAACGTCTGCTCCTAGTTCATACTCTTCATCTAATACATATATTCCATCTCTTTTGCTTTCTTCAATCATACTAAAAGGAATTCCAAGTTCTTCACTTGAGCACATCATCCCTTGAGATAACTCTCCTCTTAATTTTCCTTTTTTGATTTTTATTCCACCTGGAAGCTTTGCTCCAACTAATGCAACAGGAATTATATCTCCCTCTTTTACATTTTTTGCTCCAGTTACTATTTGAATAATTTCTGATCCAATATCAACCTTTGTAACTATTAATTTGTCAGCATTTGGATGCTGAGTTATTTCTAATATTTTACCAACTGCAACCTTTTCTATATCTGATCCAAAATACTCAACCTTTTCAACCTTTGATCCAGTCATAGTCATTTTATCAGCAAATTCTTGCGTATTCATATCTATATCAACATAGTCTCTAAGCCATTTAACAGGTACTAACATATCAACACTCCCTTAAAATTGATTTAAAAATCTCATATCGTTTTCAAATAATAATCTTATATCATCTATTTCATACTTAAGCATCGCTATTCTATCTACTCCCATACCAAAAGCAAATCCACTGTATTTTTCTGGATCTATTCCACAGTTTCTAAGTACATTTGGATGAACCATTCCAGCTCCAAGTATTTCTATCCAACCTTCACCTTTACATACTGAACAGCCCTCTCCCTTACACTTAAAGCAAGTTACATCAACCTCTGCACTCGGCTCTGTAAATGGGAAGTTATGAGGTCTAAACTTAGTCTTAGTACTCTCTCCAAATAATTGTCTAACAAATTCATTAAGAGCTCCTTTAAGTTCTGCCATTGTAACATGCTCACCTATTACAAGTCCCTCTATTTGATGGAACATAGGAGAATGAGTAGCATCTGGTGCATCAAATCTAAAACATCTTCCAGGTGCTATTATCTTAATAGGTGGTTCAGTTGATTTCATAGTTCTTATTTGAACTGGAGATGTTTGAGTTCTAAGAAGTAAATTATCATCTATATAGAAAGTATCACTAGTATCTCTTGATGGATGATTCTTAGGAGCATTAAGTGCATCAAAGTTATTAAATACAGTCTCAATCTCAGGTCCCTGAGCAACCTTAAATCCCATTCCTGTAAATATATACTTAACCTCATCTATTATTTGAGTTATAGGGTGTTTCTTTCCTACCTTAAACTCTTTACCAGGCATAGTAACATCTAAAACCTCTTCTTGTAATTTTGCATTTTTTTCTATAGTCTTTATTCCTTCTTTTTTAGAAACTATAGCTTCTTCAATCTCAGCTCTTACCTCATTTGCAACCTTACCTATAACAGGTCTTTCCTCTGCTGATAACTTACCCATTCCTTTTAATATGTCAGTTATCTCGCCCTTTTTACCTAAGTACTTAACTCTTAAGCTTTCAATTTCGTCCATTTTAACACATTCATTGATCTGTGCTAGGGCACTGTCTTTTATGTTAATTAATTGATCTTTCACTTAATTCACCCTTTCCTACAATAATATTTAGATATAAAAAAAAGCCTCTAATCCCTAGAAAGGGACGAAAGACTTATATTCCGCGGTACCACCCTAATAGTCTATTAAATAGACCACTCGAAAGACTTAACGCGCCCAACGTTAAAACCTACTGTTATTTCAGTTTTAAAGCTCCAGAGTGAACTTCTCTTGATATCTTAGGGAATAATTTCAGCTTTATATTCCTCTCTGATCTAAGATGCTTCAAAATACTCTCTCTTTCACAGCTTTTATGTATTAAACTTTATGTTGCATTATATCATATATTCAGATAATTTACAATAAGTTTTTAATTTGTATTTTCAATGCAAAATACGGCTATGAAAATACCGTTCATACAATAGCTATTTTGAAGGAACTAAGCCTTCGTCTTATGAATAATACTAAAATTTGCGAACTCCCTACGGTCAGACACACAAATTTCTTAACGCATTATTCAACGACAAAACCTAAGTTCCTTAGCAAAATATCTAAAAGCATTCTCTAACATTTTCATAGCCATATTTTTTGATTTTCTTTTTATTTATAAAATTGCATTTCATCTCACTTTAAAACAAAAACAAATCTAAAAGTTATCTTTAAGACGTTTAGTCTATATTTTCTAACCTATATCCAATTTTATATATAGTTTTTATTTCATCAAATAAATCTAGTTTCTTTCTTATCTTCTGAATATGCATATCAACAGTTCTTGTTTCTCCTAAATAATCGAATCCCCAGACCCTTTCTAAAATTATTTCTCTAGTTAAAGACATTCCTTTATTTACAATCAAAAGCTTCAATAATTCAAACTCTTTACAAGCCAAGTCAATAACCTTACCACTCTTCTTTACTACTCTATCATCTAAAAATATCTCCAAATCCTTCAACAATACATAATTGTTCTTTTTACCATAACGTCTTAATACAGATTCAATTCTAGCTAAAAGTTCTATACATTCAAACGGTTTTACAATATAATCATCTGCCCCTATTTTTAATCCTTTTACTCTATCAGAAATTGAATTTTTAGCAGTTAGAAATATAACAGGAACATTAGTATGTCTAATTCTTTCCATTACACTAAAACCATCTATCTCAGGAAGCATAACATCTAGAACTATTAAATCAAAGTTTTCTTTTTCTACATATTCTAAAGCCTGTTTTCCATCATAAACCTGCTTAGTATCATAACCTACCATACTTAAATTCATCTGTATTAAATCCGAAATATCTGTATCATCTTCAACAATTAAAATTTTTTCCAATACTATTACACACCTCAATCCTTATCTTAGTCCATACCCAATATATTCTACCTTTTTATTTATAAAATCAATATAAGCCCATAGGATTTCATCTTTATATTTAAATCCTACTGCACCTCCTTCTTGATTATAATTTTTCCATCTGTCTATTTTAGGTTCTTTTAAATCTTTTATATCACTTACAAACTTACTTTTTTGTATAAAATCAAGTGCTATTTGCTCCATTTCTTCATCACTAATTTTTGAAGTTTTTTGATTTAAGTCTTTATTAATATATCCTACCTCTCTTAGTTCTCCTGTATTTGCATCTATAGAAGCACTGTATTCAATATCTTTATTTTTTTCTTCTTTTACCCTTAAATCTCTCCAGTGTATATTCCAACTTGAAGGTCTTATTTTACCATTTGGAAGCTCTATTTCTTTATACAAGCTAATATCTTCTACTAATTTGCTTGTATCTACTTTTCCATTAAAATACTTTTCAATTCCATCAAGAGCTATTTCTATAGCTTTTTCTTTTTTTATATTTAAATGTGTATCATCGCATATATAAATAGGTGCAATATTGCGATTTATTCTAGAAACTTTGTCTATAGTCATATCTACATCAACAAATATATACTCCTCTTCATTATACAAAAATATAAATTTGCCGATTCCCTTACCATAAATAACCGTTAACTTTAATTTATTTATATCATCTACTAACTCATTATTCTTAATAAAATTATATGCCTTTTGTTTTGCTTGTTTTAAGTCAATTATAGTTTTTCTCTTTGTTATTCCTTTTGTATTTACTCCTACATAATTTTGTATTTCTAATAATTTTTTATCTTTAGCATCTATTAGTACATTATAAGAATGCTCTTTATTTCCTTCTTTATCCCATAATACTCTCCAAGCTCCATTTGACTCTATTCCATACAGATAATCTCTAGTTTCTTCTGGATCTTTTATGTATTTTACCTCTTTTATCAAATTCTTTAATTCTTTTTTATCTTCTTTTATATCATAATATTTTTTAAGATAATCAACCGCTATTTCCTTTGCTTCTTCTTTACTAATCTTTGCATTATTTTCCTCATCATTTGTTTTTTCAACCATAACCTTGTCTTTTTGAACAGAAGAAAAGCTACTACATCCCCCCAATAATATTGATATACTCAAAATAATAGGTACTAGTTTTTTTAATTTCATAGAATAAATCTCCTTTAATTGTATTTTTTTACAACTAAATTTTAATAATACAATTTATTGTAACTATATACAAATTGTAAAGAATCTGTAAACTTTAATCAAATATTATTTTTACAGAAGTACCTATATTAAATTTACTCTCTATCGATAATTTAGCTTTATGAATTTTTGCAATCTCATCACAAATAGAAAGTCCCAATCCCGCACTACCATTTAATTTTTTCCTTGATTTATCAGCCATATAAAAAGGTTCAAATACATTTTGTAAATCATCTGCTTTTATTCCTATTCCTTCATCTTTTACTTCAATAACAGATTTTGAATTTTCATTTTTATATAACTTTAAATTTATTTCGCTATTATAATGAGAAGCTTTTATTGCATTATCAATTAAATTAATTATTAAATTCTCAATCAAGTCTTTTTCCATTAAAATTTCCATATCTTGTCCAGAAATAATTAATTCTATATTTTTATTTTCAAGTTTTGGTTTTAAAAATTCTTTTATTTCTATTAATATATTTTTAATATTTTCTTTTTTCATTACAAAATTTTCTCTTTTAAACACTATTAAATTCATCATTTTAGACGAAAGAGCTTCAAGCCTTTTTCCTTGTTTAAATATGCTATTTAGTCCTTTTGAAAATGCATCTTCATTATATTTTGTATTTCTTAAGAAATCAGCATATCCAATAATAGAAGTTAATGGAGTTTTTATTTCATGTGTTAAATTATCTATAAACCTCTGTTTTTCATCTATATTTTTCTTTAACTGATTCATCTTTTCTTCAACAACAGATGCCATTTTATTAAAATGACCGGATAAAACACCAATTTCATCATTAGATTTTATATTTACCCGTTCTGAAAAATTACCATTTTCAATAATTTGTATAGAGTCTATAAGCTTATCTATAGGTTTTGTTATGCGTTTACTTAAAATATAAGTTCCAAATGCAAGTATAATAGATATGATAATATCTAACTTAATGAAAAAATAATATACTTTTTTTCTATCCTCATAAATATATGTTACATCTCTTACATATGTAAATTTTAGCTGTTCTCCACCTACATTCAATTCATTTGTTATAAACAGAAGTGTTTTATCCCCTACATCCCTTATTACATATTTTCTTTTATCTATATAAGGATTTTTTAACTCGTCTCTTTCCTTAGAAATACGAAAATCAAAATTAGTAAAAACTGTATTGTTGTATCTATCTAAAATTTCAATATATATTTTTTGATCATGGAAACTTTTTAAAAAGTCTTTCATAGTTATACGAAGCATATCCTTATTAAATTTTTCATCATAATTCAATCTATATTTACCGATTAATTTCATTCCAGAATATATACTTAAATGCTCACTTAAGCCTCTTTCAATTTCCCTATCTAAGCTTAAACTATGCATACTCTCTATTAAAAAAACTCCTCCTAAATTAAAGATAATTATGAATAAAATAAAATGATATGTAAATATCTTTTTCCAAAATTTCATTCAATCTCCCCTTTACCTATTTACCACTATATTGTTGAATAAATAAAATTTGTAACCTTTAAAATAATCCATATTCCAGAACCCACTATGTAAAATGTTATTTCAATCCTATAACTTTCATAAATCTGATAAAAAAATATATATCTAATTACAAGAATTAATCCAATAATATAAATAACAGATATAATCTCTAATTTACAACCTATAAAACAAATAGATAATAAACATATTGATAAAAAGCATCTGCTTTGCCCTAATAACTTACAATAATTTTTCTTATCTTTTATAACTACAAAATTATAAAAAATTTTGTTTACCTCTATATCAATTACTTCACATCTTCTAATTTTGTATATACCACCTATTATAAGATATATTCCTGCTACTAATAAAAATATATCGTCCCACATTCCAAAGCCCTCCATATATTCAATATATATAATAGTATCATGTTTTTTGATTATTTTTGAATAAATAACAATAATTGCATTTCAAATCATTGTACAACATTATAGATTATATAATTTCCTTGGAAATGAAAAAGAGTTAAACGCTAAATATTTAGCGTTTAACTCTTTTTCATACTTTCTTTTCAATAACTGTTTTGATGTGATAGAAATCTTCTTTTCTCTATTAATAGAATCATTTCCATAATTAAAAATAATTATAACATTAAGCTTTATTTTCTTTATTCAATTTTTTCAATTCAATCCTCAAACAGTCAAAATAAAGGTTATTTAAATGTTAGCTATTTTTCTGTTAATATTTTACTATAAAACTTAGATTGTGATGTTAAAATATACGTTAAAAAAGTTCGTTGTCTGACCGTAGGGAGTTTAGAACTTTTAGTATATTTTATAAAGCAGAATCTGTAGTTTTATTAAAATATTGACTAAATAGCGGTATTTTAATGACCTTTATTTTTCGCTTAACCAGCAAATATAAAAGTTACACCCCTAAGATTATTTATCTTAAAGATATAACTCTCTATCTTTATAATTATTTTCTCTCTACCATCTAAAATACAAATTAACTTTTCCCTCATCAACCATTCTTTGCAACTTATCCTTAACAAACCCCTTAACAAATTCCCTAGTCACAGGTATAACAAGAATAAATCCAACCATATCAGTTAAAATACCAGGAGTCAAAAGCATAGCTCCTCCTACTAGAACACATAACCCATTAATCAATTGATCACCAGGAAGTCTTCCATCCTGCATTTCATGTCTTATTCGAAACAAAATTTCTTTTCCCTGTGATTTTGCTAAGTAAGCTCCTAAAACTCCTGTAAAAATAACTATTCCTATTGTACTAAAAAAACCTATATAATCATTCAATTTAAACAATATAGCCAATTCAACAAATGGAACTATAGTAAATAAAAGTATCAATCTCATCAACACCTATATCATCTCCTTATTTTTTATATAGTATTAGTTTATCATACTTCATTTGAATTATCTTTTGTTGTATTTATAATCAATTATTTTATTTTTTGTGAAGAAAAAACCTCCTTAAAGTCATTTACTTTAAGGAGGTCACTCTTACACTTTAAATCTATCTATTTGTTCATTTAATTTTGCTGAAAGTTCATTAAGTCTTTCTGCACTTTTTGCAACTTTATCAACATCACTCGATTGCTGATGAGCTGAAGCTGTTACTTCTTCAGACGCTGCTGCTGTTTCTTCTGATACTGCTGATATGCTTCCTATAGCCTCAACTATCAAATCTTTATCTTTTATTATCTCTATTACAAATTTATTAACCTGCTCTATTTCATTTGTAATATTATCTATTGATTTTGATATTTTCCCAAATGAATTATTTACATCTTTTACAGATTTATTTTGATCAACAGAAACATTTTTTACTTCACTCATAATTTCAACTGTATTTTTACTTTCACTTTTTATAGCATCTACTATTTCTTTTATTTCATCAGTTGCAACATTTGATCCTTGTGCAAGCTTTCTTATTTCTTCAGCAACAACTGCAAATCCCTTTCCAGCTTCTCCTGCTCTTGCTGCTTCTATACTTGCATTTAATGCCAATAAATTTGTTTGATCCGCTATAGATCTTATTGTTTGTAATATATTTTCTATATTGCTAGATTTTTCACTTAACTGTTTTACTGCATCCTCTATTTTATTAATAGATTGGTTATTTAAATCAGTTTTTTCTTTAAGTTCATTAACTACATTTATTCCCTCTATATTTATATCAATCGCTTCATTTGCATTTTTAAACATAGTATCCGTATTATTTGCCAATTTATTGAATTTATCATCTAAATTAGATGCAAGCCTTGCTCCATTTTCTGCATCTACTGCTTGCTGACCTGCTCCTCTTGCTATTTCTTCTACCGTTTTTGCTATTTCTTCACTGGATGCACTAGTCTGATCTGATGTAACTACAAGATTTGTTGCAGCACTAGATACTTCTTCACTTACATTCTTTGCGTTATTTAAAAGATGCTTAACATTTTCTATCATGATATTAAAATTATTTGACATCAATCCAATCTCATCATTTGACTTAACATTTAATTCTACTGTAAAATCTCCATCTTTTACCTTGTTCATACCATTCACTATGGAATTCATATTTTTTGTCATATTATTCGCAATCATTATACCTACTACTGATGCAATTGCAAGTATAATTATTCCTATTAATATAGCACTGCTAAGTATCCCACTCGTATCTTTTTTTATTTCATCTACATATACAGCAGATAAAACTGTCCATCCAAACTCTGGCATTTTTTTATACGCTGAAAATTTTTCAGATATACTTCCATCATTTTCTTTCCATTTATAATCTACAATTCCTTCATCTAAATCACTATTTACAACTTTTTTTATTTCTGGTACATTTATTTCTTTTCCTATTAATTCAGAATTTTTATGTGTAATAAAATTTCCATTAAAGTCTAAAATATATGGATATCCTTTTTCTCCCACTTTTATATCATTTATTTTATTGGCTAATACATCTATTGGTATTGTTACACTCACCACGCCAACCAATTTATTTTTATCTCCATTTTCATAAACCGGATATGCACAAGCAATTGATTGTTTCTTATTAGCAACATCAATATATATATCTGTAAAAATAACACTTTGTTTTTCCACAGCTTTTTGATACCAAGGTCTTAATCTAGGATCATAATCGCTTGCCATCTCTGTATTAGGATATATTCTAAAACCTCCATCGATTGTTCCCATGTATATGTTAGTTGCATCCGGATAACTTTCTATATAATTTTCTAATAATTCCATTAAAAAAGGTTCATATTCTGGATGAATAAGTATTTGTTCAGCATTAACATTTGCACCTATCATTTTAATCCCATGCTTATATCCATCAAAATAATTTTCAATAGATTCCTCAATATCATTATTAAGAGCTTCCATAGAATGCCTAAACTGTTTTTCTAATACCTTTTTCGATTTTACATATGATGTACTTCCTAAAATCGATAAAGGTATTACTATTAATGCTAAAACCAAAATAATCAATTTAGTTTTAATTGTAAATTTCATATATTTCCTCCTTTTTAATCGACTTTTTTCGATTGTTTTATAATGTATTCTACAATAATTTCTAAAATCCTTTATGATTTTTGTTAAATTTTTATTAAATTCTTATTTGGATAATTGAACAAAAAAAAATGAAGCTTATTAAAAGCTCCGTTTTTTGTTAATCATTCATCTATTTGCAAGTCAATTTATTCTTTATCTCGTACATGAGTATTCCAGAAGCCATGGCAGCATTTAGCGACTCTGCTTTTCCGTATATAGGTATCTTAACCAATATATCAGACTTATCTATTATTTCATCCTTTATACCGTTCCCTTCATTACCTATAACCAAAGCTACCTGTTTCCCATAATCAACGGTATTATAATAATTATCCGTATTTAAATAACTAGAAACTATATTAAATCCTCTATTCTTTATAATATCTAAATCTTCATCAGTACAATTTACAATATTCATATCAAATATTGATCCCATAGTAGACCTTATAACCTTAGGATTATATACATCCACACAACCTTTTAATAAAAAAATACACTGTGCTCCAGCTGCATCTGCAGTTCTTATTATAGTTCCCATATTACCTGGATCTTGTATTCTATCAAGTATTACTATAAAATCTGTTTCTTCTTTTAATGAATCATCTAAAGAATACTCCTTGTATTCAACTACAGCTATTATTCCCTGTGGTTTTTCAGTATCGCACACTTCTTTAAAAAGCTTATCAGTTGTTTTGTATAGTTTATAATTGTCAGACTCTAATTGTTGTATAAATTTTTTATGCTCATCTTTATTTAAAAATTCATCATTATACATAATATAATCAATAATAGCACTACACTGCATAGCCTGATTCACTATTCTATAGCCTTCTATTATAAATTTTTTCTCTTGGCTTCTTTTTTTTGATTTAAGCAAAGATTTCGTATATTTTATTCTTTCATTATCTTTACTAGTTATTTCTACAATCATTATTATCTGTCCTCTGCACTTATTTTGTTTATTTTAGTATTCTCCCCTATAACAACCAGTATATCTTCATTTTGAAACTTTGCATCAGGCGATGGAGATATTTCTATATCATTATTATGCTTTACAGCCATAACATTTATTCCATATTTAGCTCTCAAATCTAATTCCATAAGACTTTTGCCTATCCAATCACTAGGAGTTACTATCTCAACTATAGAATAGTTAGGATCTAGTTCTATATGATCTAAAACATTCTGAGATACTAGATTATGAGCTACTCTAACTCCCATATCTCTTTCAGGAAATACTACTCTATCTGCTCCTATTTTATAAAGTACCTTTGCTTGAAGTTCATTTTGAGCTTTACAAAGTACGTGTTTTACTCCAAGCTCCTTAGCTATTAATGTAGCCATTATAGATGACTGAACATCAGCACCTATACTTATAACTGCAACATCAAAGTTTCTAATACCTAAAGATCTCATTGTATTTTCATCAATAGCATCAGCTTGAACTGCATGAGTTACCTTGTCGGCTATATCTTGTACGATATCATAATTTTTATCTACAGCCATAACCTCATGTCCTAAAAGATATAATGTTGTAGCTACAGAAGTACCAAATCTTCCACATCCTATTACTACATACTGCTTCATAAACAAAACTCCTCTCTATCCCACAATTACTTTTTCTTCTGGATATCTTATAAGATTTTTTTTCTTTCTATTTGAAATAGCAAATAATATAGTTAAAGCTCCCACTCTTCCTGCAAACATAGATAAAGCTATTAATATTTTACCAGCAGTAGTTAAGTTCGGACTACCAAAAATACTAAGTCCTACAGTTCCATAAGCAGAGACAGCTTCAAATAATATATGAATAAATTTAAAGTTTGTATCAGTCAAACTTAAAGTCATAGTTACAAATACGACAACACTAAGACCTATAGCAATAACTCCCAAAGCCTTGTTTACAACAGTATAAGATATCCTTCTTCCAAACGCTTCAACATCATCTTTTCCTTTTACAAAAGCTATTACAGCAAGAAATAATACTCCTATAGTAGTAGTTTTTATACCTCCCGCAGTCGACCCAGGAGATCCTCCAATAAACATTAATATAACAGTTAAAAACTTTGAACTGTCCTTCATAGCAGCAAGATCTATAGTATTGAATCCAGCCGTTCTTGTTGTTACAGATTGAAAAAGAGCACCCAAGACTTTTCCTTTAAATGAAAGTCCTCCTAAAGTATCAGGATTATTGTACTCAATTACAAGAAATAGTATAAATCCAAATAATATTAAAAAAGAACTTATAGAAATTACTATTTTAGACTGAAGGTTAAGCTTTGATAATTTTCTTTTCTTCATAACATCAAACATAACAGGAAATCCTAATCCACCTAGTATTATAAGTATCATTATTACAATATTAATAGTAATATTGTCTACGTATGATGTAAGCGATGAGAAGTTACCCATCAAATCAAATCCTGCATTACAAAAAGCCGATATAGCATGGAACACTCCATATCCTATTCCTTTTGCAAATCCCATCTGCGGAATAAATACACTAGATAGTATAGCAGCGCCTATACCTTCTATTATAAAAGTTCCTATTAATATATGTCTTGTAAGCCTTACAAGCCCAGATAAATCATATTGATTTAATGCTTCTTGTATCAAAAGCCTTTGGTGTAGATATATTTTCTTTCTAACTAGTATAGCAAACAACGTCGCCATACTCATAAATCCAAGCCCTCCAACTTGTATTAAAGTTATAATGACTACTTTGCCAAATACAGTCCAATAAGTCCCTGTATCTACTACAACAAGACCAGTAACACAAACAGCTGACGTAGAAGTAAATAGTGCATTTACAAATCCTATTTTTTCGCCGCTATTTGTTGCCATAGAAGTATTTAAAAACATAGCTCCTATTAATATTATCATTGCAAACCCTATAACCATTATTTGAGCTGGAGATAGTCTATTCTTTTTTCGAATATACTTACCTAACATTTTTTCACCTCTTTACGTAATAAGAATATACTGTAATAATTTCACATTAATTCAAACAATGTAAATTATATACTATTCAATCCAATATTCAAGCTTGTTTTTAATACATAGTAATAAACTATACACCATTAAATTTATTTATTTTAGTTTAATAAAGTCCAAAACAAATAATTTATAAATTTTTAATCAATGTATATATTGTGATGTTTAGATTTATCTCAACATAATAACTACTATTTTATTATATTAAGTAACTATTTTCAATGAATAATAACTCATTTTTATAATACTTTATTAAAGGAGTGATTAATTTGACTTACGATACTTACTATACTAATGTGAAAAAAGTATTAATATTTATATTAATATTAAATCTAATCGTAGCTTTTTCAAAAATATTTTATGGATACGTCACGAATGTATCAAGTATGATTGCAGATGGTATTCACTCTCTAGGAGACAGTTCATCTAATATAGTAGGAATATTTGCTATATATATTTCTTCTAAACCACCTGATGATACGCATCCTTATGGTCATGAAAAATTTGAAACCCTAGCATCTATTTTTATATCTTTATTATTATTTTCAATGTCTCTTAAAATAATAACAAGTTCATATAATAAATTGTTAAATCCAACTCTACCTAATATTAATATATATAATTTTATAATAATGATACTAACATTAATGATTAATTTGTGGGTTTCAAACTATGAGTTTAAAAAAGGAAAAGAACTTCAAAGTGAAATACTAATATCAGACTCTATTCACACAAAAAGTGATATATATGTGTCTATATCCGTTTTAATAAGCTTATTTACTATAAAAATGGGATTTATAATACTAGATATAATAATTTCTTTTATAATATCTATTCTAATTATAAAAGCCTCGATTGAAATATTAACTCCTGCAATAAAGGTATTATGTGACGGTGCTATGATTGATCCTATAAAGATACATGACCTTGTAACCGAAATTGATGAAGTCTTATATTGTAATAACATACGAACACACGGAAAAGAAAATCGCATAAGAGTAGATCTTACCATACTAGTAGATAAACATCTTACTCTTGAGAAGACCCACATTTTATCTCATTATATAGAAGATAGAGTTATATTTGAGTTTAATGGGGTAAAAGAGGTTATAATACACGTTGAACCTTGTGATAATGATTCAAATACTGGGTAATATTCATTTCAAAATATTTAAACCAATGCTATAATATAATACACATGCAAAATAATAATTTCAAGCTAATGAAAAGAGGTACAATTATGAATAAAGATATAGGAAAAAAAATAAAAACCTTAAGACAAAGTAAGTCTATGACCTTAAAGGTTTTAAGCGAAAAGTCCGGATTATCTATAGGCTTTTTATCTCAACTTGAAAGAGGATTAACAAGCGTTGCTATAGATTGTCTAAATAATATTGCTTCTGTTTTAGATGTAGAATTAACTTATTTTTTCTCAAGACAAAAAAATAATGATTCTGTGATAATGAAAAGCTACGAACAAGAAGTATCTCAAGTAGTAAATTCTAAGGTAGTTTATTACCACCTATCTCAAAACATAGAAGACAAAGTCATGTTGCCAAAATTAGTGAACGTTCTTCCATATGAAGGCGACGAAGAAGTAACGGAATATTCTCATGAAGGCGAAGAGTTTATATATGTATTAGAGGGTATATTAACTCTTTATGTTAACAATAGAAAGTATGTGCTTCATCCTGAGGATTGTGTTCATTTTAATTCTTCTTTAAATCACAATTGGGTAAACCACACAAATAAAAACGTAAAAATGCTGGTTGTAAATACTCCTAATTTCTTTAAAAAAGATAACTCAAAATAAAATTTAAGTTATCTTTTTTGTTTTATTTATTATTTAGTTAAATTATTTTTTAAATTAACTAAGAAATCTTGAACATTAGTAACTATCGTACTAACTTCTAAAGTACCTCTATCTCTTAACTTGTTAACTGCAAACTCAGAAACATCAACACTATATATATATACAGGTCTTACTTCCCCATTTACAACTGTATAAGACGGAGTCATATTACCAGTTGCTATTGAATGAAGTTGAGTTGCAAGACATATAACAGTTGTAGCTTTTCTAGTATGCTTTCTCATCTCATTTTGAGCTTGATATACATCTCCGATAACTATAGGAAGAGGTCCATCATCTCTTATTGAGCCTCCAAGTACTATAGGTACATTGTTTTTAACACAAGCATATATAAGTCCATTATCTATATTTTCTTCTTCTATAAGTTTTTCTATAGATCCCGCTCTTCTAGCTTTATTTAATAAATCTAAGTGGTTATAGTGTCCATCCTTCATAGATTTTTGAGTATATATATCTTGACCTAGAGCAGTTCCTATAGTAGCCGCCTCTAAATCGTGTGTAGCTACTGCGTTTCCACCTAAAAATGCATGGGCATATCCATTTTCTATTAAAGCTTGCATAGCCTCTCTTGAATCTTTATCAAATACAGCAGCTGGTCCTAATACCCAAACTATATATCCATTTTCTTTTTCATATCTTAAAGCATCATATAAATCATCATAGTCTTTAGAATATGCAGTTTCTCTAGATCTTCCAGCTCTAAATGCAAAAGTCTCTTCTTCTTCTTCCTCTTCAGAATTAAAACCTTCAGTATATACATAAATTCCTTCACTAGCATCTTCAGTTCTTCCAACTATAACTTTATCTCCAACGTGCAAGTTTCTAAACTCTTTTACCTCAACATCATTATCTTCAGTTACAGTCATTACACAGTCCATTCTACTTTCTTTAGCTAAAACCCATTTTCCATCAACTCTTAAGTATTCAGGGTATATTGTACTTCCATGATAATTATCTGGTGCAACACCTTCTTTAACAACTTCTACAGTTGTAACATTTGGTGCCTTCTTTAAAAATTCTTGTTCAAAATTTGGTTTTCTGTATTTAGGTAATTTAAAGCTCATTTATAATACCTCCGTAAGATTGTATTGTATTGATTTTCTCCTTCTAGTTTTATAAAATTTTAACACTCTTACATATTATATCAAAAAACTGCATATGAATACACCTAACGACGTTCTTTTGTAATTTTTGCATTTTTCGTTATTTTCTGATTTTGTAGCATTTAATATTCATTTAAGTTTACTTAACCATTAAATACCAACTATTTTAACCTCCAAGAGTTACATCTTGAGTTTCATACCAATTCAAAGCTTCATGTATATGTCCCGGTTTAAAATCAGGCCAATAATCATCAACCACATAAAAATCAGCATATATAGATTGAACTGGCAAGAATCCACTAAGTCTTCTTCTACCACCCCATCTTATTATAAGATCTAGTCTTGATATATCTTTTGAATTTATATTTTCTATTATTTTATTCCTATTAGTAGTAGATTCGTCAAATTTCAAGTTTCCAAGATCCCAATTCCATCCATAGTTCACCAAGAAATTCACCTTCATATCTGCCTTTCCAAAATCTTTTCTTGTTGTATATTCTTTTAACTCCTCTGGAAACATAGGTGATTTATGATTTCCTACAACCAATAAAGAAGCATCTTCATTTTCAAGCATCTTTACAGCATCTACACAAGCTTTAGTAAATGCATTAGTTTGAATAGATGGTCTTTTCGTATTATCTACCGTGAACCCATAGTATGTTAGTTCTTCTACACCCATTTTTTTGCAAGTTCTAAATAATTCAAGCCCAGGATTAAGCCCTTTATCATATCCCATTTCCTTACTCATACCGTTGTTTTGAGCCCATCTTCTATTACCATCAGGTATTACCCCTATATGTTTTGGAATTCTCATACAACCCCTCCTTTAACCTATTTTTCTATATTATTTACCTTATGTGGTAAATATATACTTTCATTGTCATTTCTAAACTTTTTGAATTATATTGTTGAACAATATTTGTTAATGTGTTATTATGAACCTAAATTAAATAGTTTTCGCTAGGGGTGCTGGTAGGCCAGCTGAGATTAAGACCCATAAGTCTTTAACCCTTAACCTGATCTGGATAATGCCAGCGTAGGGAAGTGTATGTGTATATATTGTTGTATGTAAATATATAGGTGCAAATCCTTTTTCTGGGATTTGCACCTTTTTTTATTTCTATTTTTATCTGAAAGGAGGAATCAACATGATTGTCAACGGAGATAAAATGTCTTTCGACCAATATATTACAGTTAAAGACCTTATTTCAAAACTCAATTTAAATCCACAAACCATTGTAGTTGAGGTCAATTTAAATATAATACCTAAAGATCAATACGAGAGTACAAATCTTTACGAAAACGATAAAGTTGAAATAATCAATTTTGTTGGAGGTGGTTAATATTGATAATATATGTGAATCAGAAAAAATACAATATAGAGCCAAATACAACAGCTTATAGGGTTAGAGATTTTATAAAAAAAGACGCTGATGTAATTATACTCAACGGATTTATTATAAATAAAGATACAACACTTAATGAATCCGATGATATAACACTTATAAAAAAAGGTGAGCAACCATCTAAAGCAGAATTAGAACATCTTTTGGTATCAAGACATACACCTAATGTTCATGAAAAAATTAAAAAATCTAAAGTGGCAATAGCGGGTCTTGGCGGTCTTGGGTCTAATATAGCTGTATCACTAGCTAGAATAGGTATTGGGAAGTTACTTTTATTTGATTTCGATGTAGTAGAGCCTAGCAATCTAAATAGACAACAATATTTTGTAAAACATATTGGAATGAACAAAACAGATGCAATTAAAGATATCATCTATCAGTGCAATCCATTCGTAGATGTTTATACACAAAATATATTTATAGATAAAAATAATATAAAAGATATATTTGAAGATGTTGAAATTATAGTCGAAGCATTTGATAATCCTAAATCAAAAGCTATTTTAGTAAATACAATTCTCTCTGAAATGCCAGAGAAGAAGGTAATAGCAGCGTCTGGACTAGCAGGATATTTTTCATCAAATTCAATAATCACTCAAAAAATAAAAGATAATTTATATATTGTTGGCGATAACAAATCAGAATCAAAACCAGGATGCGGACTTATGGCTCCGAGAGTTGGAATTGCTGCTAATCATCAAGCTAATATGGTTTTAAGACTTATTCTAGGTGAACAAGAAACTTAAGGGGGATTTATTATGGATAAATTAAAAATAGGTGAAACCGAGTTAGATAGCAGATTATTTATAGGAACAGGAAAATATTCTTCAAATGATATATTACCTAAAGTTATAACTTCTTCTAAATCTCAAGTTATAACAATGGCTTTAAGAAGAGTTAATTTAGATTCACCAAAAGAAAATATATTAAATTACATAGATAAAAATTGTATTTTACTTCCTAATACTTCTGGTGCTAGAAATGCTGAAGAAGCGGTTAGAATAGCAAGACTTGCAAAAGCAGCCGGATGTGGTAATTGGATAAAAATCGAAGCTATTTCCGATAACAAATATCTTCTTCCAGATAATTACGAAACTATTAAAGCTATAGATATATTAGCAAAAGAAGGCTTTGTAGTTCTTCCTTATATGAATCCAGATTTAATGGATGCCAAACGAATGGTTGATGCTGGCGCTAGCGCTATAATGCCACTCGGTTCTCCTATAGGAACTAATAGAGGAATTAGAACCGAAGAAATGATACAAATTCTAATAGATGAGATCGATATACCTATAGTTGTAGATGCAGGTATCGGAAAACCTTCTCAAGCAGCACAAGCAATGGAGATGGGTGCAGATGCTGTTCTTATAAATACAGCTATAGCATCATCAAATGACCCAATCATGATGGGAGATGCTTTTCGTAATGCTGTAATTGCTGGAAGAAAAGCATACCTTGCAAAAGTAGGATCAGTCAAAAAAATAGCCAGCGCTTCATCTCCTCTTACAGGTTTTTTGCAAGGAGATGAGTAATAATGAGTTTTTATGATGAATACTTAAAATACAAGGATTTTGACTTTGATACCTTTTTTAAAAATACAACCGATGAAGATATATTAAATATAATAAATAAGGGCAAATTGGATAAACTTGATTTTTTGAGACTTTTATCTCCTACTGCCGAAAAGCATCTAGAGCAAATGGCAACTAAGTCAAATAAATTATCATTACAACATTTTGGAAAATCTATAGTTTTATATACACCTATGTATTTAGCTAATCATTGTTCTAACAAATGTGCATACTGTAGCTTCAATGTTGAAAATGACATAAGTAGAAAACAATTAACTCTTGAAGAAGTTGAATTAGAGGCTAAGAACATTGCTAAAACTGGACTTAAACATATATTGATTTTAACTGGAGAATCTAAATCTAAAACTCCTGTTTCTTATATAAAAGATTGTGTTAACGTGCTTAAAAAGTATTTTGATTCTATATGTATTGAAATTTATCCACTTGAAGAAGATGAATACAAAGAATTAATATCTGCCGGTGTAGATTCTCTTACTATATACCAGGAAGTATATAACGAAGATATTTATGACAAGGTTCATATAGCAGGCCCTAAGAAAAACTACAAATTCAGACTCGATGCTCCAGAGAGAGGATGTAAATCTAAAATGAGGTCTGTGGGTATAGGATGTTTACTTGGTCTTTACGATTTTAGAATTGAGGCTTTCATGACTGGTCTTCACGGATATTATCTTCAAAGTAAATATTTAGATGTATCAATTAGTTTTTCTCTTCCTAGAATAAGACCACATGTAGGAAGTTTTATGGATTTACATGATGTAAATGACAAAAACTTAGTTCAAATAATGTTAGCTCTTAAGTTATTCATGCCTTATGCTGGTATAAATATATCAACTAGAGAAAATAAAGAGTTTAGAGAAAATCTTATTCCTCTTGGAGTTAATAAACTGTCAGCAGGAGTTTGTACTGAGGTTGGAGGACATTCTCAGTCTAATAAAAGTTCTAGTCAATTTGAAATATCAGATTCAAGAAGTGTTTCAGAGGTTGCAATATCGCTTGTAGAAAAAGGTTATCAACCTATTTTTAAAGATTGGGTACATATATAAAATTATAAATGGAGGTTTTTTTAATATGAATTATACAACTCAAATGGATGCTGCAAAAAAAGGAATTATAACTAAGGAAATGCAAATAGTTTCTGAAAAAGAGAATATAGATGTAAATTTACTTAGAGATTTAGTAGCTAATGGTAAAGTTGCCATTCCAGCTAATAAAAACCATAAATCTTTAAGTGCCGAGGGTGTAGGAGAAGGTCTTAGAACTAAAATAAATGTAAATTTAGGAATATCAAAGGATTGTCCAAATATAGAACCTGAAATAGAGAAAGTAAAAAAAGCAATTGATCTTAAAGCTGAAGCTATAATGGATCTTAGTTCTTTTGGCAAAACAGAAGAATTCAGAAAAAAAGTTGTTGAAATATCACCAGCAATGATAGGAACTGTTCCAATGTATGATGCTGTTGGTTTTTATGATAGAGAGCTTCAAGATATAAAAGCCGAAGAGTTTTTAGATGTTGTTGAAAAACATGCAAAAGATGGTGTAGATTTTGTAACTATTCATGCTGGTCTTACTAAAGTAACTTGTGATACCTTCAAAAAAAACAAGCGCCTTACCAATATAGTTTCAAGAGGCGGCTCTTTGTTATTCGCATGGATGGAACTTAACAATAGAGAAAATCCATTTTACGAATACTTTGACAAGCTTTTAGATATTTGTGAAGAATATGATGTTACTTTAAGTCTTGGTGATGCTTGCCGTCCTGGTTCTATCAATGATTCTACTGATGCATCTCAAATTGAAGAGCTTATTGTTTTAGGTGAACTTACAAAAAGAGCATGGAAAAGAAATGTTCAAGTTATAATTGAGGGTCCTGGACATATGCCTATTAATGATATAAAAGCCAATATGCTTCTTCAGAAAAAATTATGTCATGGTGCTCCTTTCTATGTTTTGGGTCCTATTGTAACTGATATAGCACCAGGATATGATCATATAACAAGTGCTATCGGTGGAGCTATAGCAGCAAGTTGCGGTGCTGACTTTTTATGTTATGTAACACCAGCAGAACATTTAAGACTACCTACACTAGATGATATGAAAGAAGGTATAATAGCAACAAAAATCGCAGCTCATTCAGCAGATATAGCAAAAGGTATCAAAGGAGCAAAAGACTGGGATTATAAAATGAGTGAAGCTAGACGAAACTTAGATTGGGAAAAGATGTTTGACCTTTGTATAGATGAAGATAAAGCTAGAAAATTCAGAAGAGAATCTATGCCAAAACATGAAGACAGTTGTACAATGTGCGGAAAAATGTGCTCTATGAGAAACATGAACAAAATACTAGATGGTAAAGATATTAATATATTAAGGGATGATAATGAAAATGTTACATCTTGTAACCAATAGAAAATTAATACCTGATGGCGATATATTCAGAGTAGTTGAAGAATCTGTGAACGCTGGAATAGATAGTATAATACTTAGAGAAAAAGATCTAACTTATCATGACCTTTATGAAATGGCAAAAGAAATAAAGCTAATAGCAGATAAGAAAAATATTCCACTTATAATCAATGGTAATTTGGATGTCGCTAGGGATTTGAAGTGCCATGGCTTTCATACAGGCTTCAACCGTATAAAAAATAAGCTTCCTACTTTTGATGGAATAATAGGAATTTCTATACATAGTGTAGAAGAAGCAATACAAGCTCAAAACCTAGGAGCTGATTACATAATAGCAGGACATATATTCGCAACAGATTGTAAAAAAGGACTTAAACCCAAAGGTATAGAATTTATAAGAAAATTAAAACAAAATATACAAATTCCTGTAATTTGTATAGGTGGAATAAACGAAAATAATATAAGAATAGTATATGAATGTGGTTCAAATGGAGTTGCCGTAATGTCTTCGATAATGAAATCTAATAATATTTATAATACAATAAAAAAAATCCTTAGATAAAATCTAAGGATTTCATTTTATTATTTTAAATTTTGCTTAGCAGTTTCAACTAATTGCTTGAATCCTTCAGCGTCATTTATAGCCATTTCAGCTAACATTTTTCTGTTTATGTTGATATTAGCTACTTTTAATCCGTTTATGAATTTAGAGTAAGATAATCCGTGCATTCTAGTTCCTGCATTTATTCTTTGAATCCAAAGCTTTCTGAAGTCTCTCTTCTTAAGCTTTCTTCCTACATAAGCATGCTTTAATGCTTTCATTACAAATGCATTAGCCGGTCTAAATAATCTACTTCTAGATCCTCTGTATCCTTTTGCAAGCTTTAATATTTTTTTATGTTTTTTACGAGCGTTCATTGCTTTTTTTACTCTTGCCATTTTTTGCGACCTCCTTTGTTTAAATATTTATTTTATAGGTATGGTAATAATCTTGATATTCTTCTTTGATCCCCAACACTTACTATTCCTGCTTTTCTAAGGTTCATCTTAGTCTTAGCACTCTTTTTAGTTAGTATGTGGCTCTTATAAGCTTTAGCTCTCTTTAATTTACCTGTTCCTGTAGCTTTAAATCTTTTAGCTGCTCCTCTGTGAGTTTTCATTTTTGGCATGCTAATTTCCTCCTCTCAAAGTATAATTATTTTTTAGGATCTAATGTTACAACCAATCTATTCCCTTCAAATTTAGGGTGATTCATTGGAGTTCCCACTTCTTTAACAATATCCAAAAACTTCTTAACAACCACTAATCCTGCATCTTTATGGCCAAGTTCTCTTCCTCTAAATCTAAGTTCCACTTTAACCTTATCACCTTTTGATAAAAACTTAATAGCTTGCTTAGCCTTAGTGTTCAAGTCATTTTCTTCTATTGATGGTCTTAATCTTATTTCTTTTAAACTTACTGTTTTTTGCTTTTTCTTTGACTCTTTTTCTTTTCTAGACTGTTCGTATTTAAATTTACCATAATCCATAATTTTGCACACTGGCGGATTTGCATTTGGTGATATTTTAACCAAATCCACATTTGCTTCATTAGCCATTATTTGTGCTTCTCTAGCTGAAACAATTCCTAACTGCTCACCTGTTTGAGATAGAAGTCTTACTTCCTTGTCTCTTATCTCTTCATTAATTGGTAGCTCTTTAATAGTTAGACACCTCCAAATAATATTAAAATAATAAAATTTATATTATATAAAATTTTATCTATATTATATTAAAATAAAAAAAACGCATAGCACAAGCTATCCGTTTATACTCAACATAACCAAGATTGTAAATCTAGTTATTAACCCTACAACCATAAGAGTAAGGTGAGAAGTGGATAACTTCTACTTCATTTAACATTAATTATAATATCATTTTTAATCTAATGTGTCAATATTTTTTTCAAAATTTTAATTGTATATTATGAATACTAAATATTAATAATAATATCATGAAAATAATTTAGTTTCCGTTATGAATTTCAAAAAACCACACGTGAAATTTTTATAAAAACTTGTTTATTTTTCTAATGGTAAAATTAACAATTAATAATCTTACACTTTTAGGAGAAACTAAAAATAACTACAAAATAACCTAACATTTAGAGGTGTTACATTATGAGTATGATTAAAGAAATATTTAAAAAAATTAATATGCCGGTATTCGCTTTTAATCAAAGTAAGATGGAAAAAGATACTGGCAAAGATGATGGAACTTTTTCAAAACCAAAAACTACTTTTAAAGATGTAGCTGGTCTTGACGAAGTAAAAGAAGAGTTATTTGAATTAGTAGATTTTATTAAAAACCCAGAAAAATACAAAAAAATGGGTGCTACTATTCCAAAAGGTGTATTATTCAATGGTCCTCCTGGAACAGGAAAGACATTACTTGCTGCATCTGTTGCTGGCGAAACTAACTCAGCTTTTTTTAATACAACCGGATCAGAATTCGTAGAAAAATATGTAGGTGTTGGTGCAAAAAGAGTAAGAACTCTATTTGAAAAAGCTAGAAAAGAATCTCCAAGCATCATATTTATAGATGAAATAGATGCTATAGGAGCAAAAAGACATCTAGAAAGCAACAACGAAAAAGATCAAACTTTAAATCAACTTCTAGTTGAAATGGATGGATTCAACAAAGACTCAAACGTGATAATCATAGGTGCAACAAACAGATTAGATTTATTAGACGAAGCTTTACTTAGACCCGGAAGATTTGACAGACATATATATATAGGAAATCCAAACTGCTATACAAGACATGAAATTCTAAAAGTTCATACAAAAAATAAACCTTTAGAAGAATCAGTAAATCTTGAAGAACTAGCAAAAAAAACACATGGACTTAGTGGTGCTCACTTATCCAATATAGCAAACGAAGCTGCTATAATGGCTGTAAGAGAAAATAAATCCACTATAAATAAACAACATTTTGATAATGCTATTGAAAGAATTCTTGCTGGACTTGAAAGTAAAAATAGTAAATTAGTAGAAAGAGAAAAGAAGATAGTATCTTATCACGAAGCTGGGCATGCTCTTATAAGCAACCTACTTGGAATAAATCCTATTCAAAAAATATCCATTGTTCCTAGAGGCCAAGCTTTAGGTTATGTACTTCAGCTTCCAGATGAAGATAGGTTTATACACACAAAAGAAGAACTTCTAAACAAAATAAAAATACTCCTTGCTGGAAAAGCTTCTGAAGAATTAATATTCAGCCATTCATCAACAGGAGCTAAAGATGATTTGAAAAAAGTAAGTTCTATTACAGATCAAATGATTTGTGAATATGGAATGAGTTCATTAGGTTCTAGTACAATTGAAGGGAATTACAAAAACCTAATGATAAATAAGATTCAAAATGAATCGAACTCTATAATTAAAGAGTGTTATGATCAAACACTAAACATATTAAAACAACATTTAGACGAACTTCACCTAGTATCCAACCACCTTTTTGAAAACGAAACTTTAACTCACGAAGAACTAAAAGATATAATAAAAAGAGCCTATACATAATGTATAGGCTTTTTTATTATAAACTATTAACTTTTTCTTTTTCTTCTTTTAATATACTCTCTATAAATTCATCAACAGATATAGATCCTACTTCGCCTTTATCTCTTGAACGAACAGATATTTCATTATTTTCTTGTTCCTTTTCTCCTACTACTAACATATAAGGAACTTTTTCAAGTTGTGCTTCTCTTATTTTATATCCTATTTTTTCTGCTCTATTGTCTATTTCTACTCTTATTCCTTTGTCAAATAATATTTCTTTCACTTTATTTGCGTAGTCTATATATTTATCAGATATAGGAAGTACCTTAACTTGAACAGGAGCTAACCATAATGGGAACTTACCTGCAAAGTGCTCTATTAATATTCCTATAAATCTTTCTATACTTCCAAATGCAACTCTGTGTATCATAACAGGTCTATGCTTTTCGCCATCTTTTCCTATATAAGTTAAGTCAAATCTTTGAGGTAACTGCATATCTAGTTGTATAGTTCCACATTGCCATGTTCTTCCTATACAATCTTGTAAATGGAAATCTATCTTAGGTCCGTAGAATGCTCCGTCACCTTCATTTAATTTGTAGTCTAATCCTAATTCTTCTAAAGCTTCTCTTAATCCATTTTCAGCTATTTCCCACTCTTCATTAGTTCCAATAGAATCCTCTGGTCTTGTAGATAATTCTACATGATATTTAAATCCAAAAGTCTTATATATACCATCTATTAGATTAGCAACACCCTTTATTTCATCTTTTATTTGTTCTGGTAGCATAAATATATGTGCATCATCTTGAGTAAATGCTCTAACTCTCATAAGTCCATGTAGCGCTCCAGATAATTCATGTCTATGCACTCTTCCTAATTCTCCAACACGCATTGGAAAATCTTTATATGAATGCATTTGAGTTTTATATGCAAGCATTCCACCAGGACAGTTCATAGGCTTTATAGCAAAATCCGATTCATCAATTTGAACTGTATACATATTCTCTTTATAGTGGTACCAGTGTCCTGAAGTCTCCCATAGTTCTCTGTTTAATATAATAGGAGTTTCTATTTCAACATATCCATCTTTTCTATGAATTTCTCTCCAATATTCTAATAATTTATTTTTAAGCTCCATTCCTCTTGGTAAGAATAATGGGAATCCCGGTCCTTCATCTGGAATTACGAATAATCCTAATTCTTTACCTAATTTTCTATGATCCCTCTTTTTAGCTTCTTCAAGCATTGTTAAATAAGCTTCTAAATCTTTGTTCTTTTCAAATGAAGTACCATATATTCTTTGAAGCATTTTATTTTTTTCATCTCCACGCCAGTAAGCACCAGCTACACTTAATAACTTTATAGATTTAACTTTTTTAGTAGTAGCAAGATGTGGTCCTCTACATAAGTCTACAAAATCTCCTTGCTTATAAAAAGATAATACTTCTCCTTCTGGAAGATCTTCTATTAATTCAATCTTGTAATCTTCATTTTTTTCCTTCATTAATTTTATAGCTTCTTCTTTTGAAAGTTCAAAACCTTCTATCGCTAAGTCTTCTTTAACTATCTTCTTCATTTCAGCTTGTATTTTTTCTAAATGCTCACTAGTCAATCTTTCTTCTAAATCTATATCATAATAGAATCCACTGTCTATTGCTGGCCCTATAGCAAGCTTTGCTTCAGGATATAATCTTTTTATAGCTTGAGCTAATATATGAGAACTTGTATGTCTGAATACTTCTTTACCTTCAGCATCGTCAAATTTTAACAAGTTAACTTCTGAATCTTCCTCTAACTTATAGTTAACTCCTACAGAATTTCCATTTACTTGACCTGCAACTATGCTTCTTGCAAGACCTTCACTTATTGACTTAGCAATATCCAGTATAGATATTCCTTTATCAAATTCTTTTACTGATCCATCTTTTAAAGTAATCTTTACTTTACCCATTATATTCACCCTCCTGTATTTATTAGTTGTTTTGATTTTTAAATATAAAAAAACTCGTCCCATAAAATCTGGGACGAGTATAAGCTCGCGGTTCCACCCAAGTTGGCAAAAGCCCTCTTGAAGATTATAAGGTAATCAACCTGAATTTTTCATCTGAAAATTACTCAATTCAACTCTAAGGTAGTTTTCAATTATCCATATCTAGAAATGCTCTCAGCCGGTGACACTTCTTCTCTTGAAACTGGGTACAATTTACTCTTCCTTATTCATCGCTTTATCATTAATTTGATTTTATATGATTATATATCTCATAAAATGAATTGTCAATATTTTTTTAAAAATTCATTACAATTAAACCTTGAAGTATACCTATAAAAAATCCCAATATAAGCCCTAATACTTCTATATGCTTTAATTCTTTTTTTGCTATACTTATTATTATTTCTTCCAATTTTTCTAAATCAAATTCATTTATTTTATCTTCTACCATTTTTCCTATTTTTATTCTATTAGCTGATTTATGCACTAAATATCCACTTAAATCTCCTATTACGTGTCCTATTTCTTCCTGAATTATTTTGTCCAAATATTCTTTTATCATACCCTTAAATGATACAGGTATAAAAGGAGGAAGTTTTTGTTCTATAATCTCATCAACCTTAAGTTTTAGAGCCTTCATAAGGTTATCTTTATCTTCTTCCTTTATCATATTAGTTATTATATCTTCTACAGATATAAGTTCTTGTTCTACTACATCTCCTATGGATTTTGCTATTTCTTTTCTTCTCTTTGGTATAAGTCCCTCTATTTTTAAGTTTATAATAGGTATATTTACAGGTCTTATAGGTCTAAATATCAACTTTATAGCAAGTATATTCGTAACCCAACCTATAACAGCTCCTATAACTCCTAAAAATAGTATTTTCATCATAATTGTCATTTGCTTCCTCCTTAGTAATATAATGCATTGACTACTTTACCTAGTCCTATTAATTTGTCTTTTATCTTTTCTACTATTTGAATTTTAGCTGCCAAATCATCAGGAAAATCAGAACTTTGATAAGCTGAATTTACACTTCTTCCAACTAAAAAATCAATATTAGTACATTCATCTATTAATATTTTAAGTATTTTATATGCTGCATTTTTATCTTTATCATCTTTAAATATATCATCTATATGATATTTATTATTCTTATAATCGTCAAGTACTTCAAGTACTTTTTTTAAGGTCAACACACCTTCAGTAACTAAATCAATATTTTTTATATATCCAATAGGAGGTATATCTCCATTTATATTCTTCATATCCATTTCAAAATCAGTATCTAACTCTCTTGCAACTATTTTAGCAGCACTTCCTCCACAAACTATTTTTTTACCTGTATTTTTAATAAGTTTTTGAACTACTATTTTATCATCTTCAGGATCTGTTGGTGGTCCTGTAAACAAGGTTACATGTTTATTTTTCATTATTTTTATCGAAAGTACAGTTGTATCATCTCCTGGTTTTTGAAGATATAAATCGTCACATATTCCAATTAATTTTTTAGTCAAACTCAGGGAAGATATGTTAGATGGAATAAGTTGAATGTATTCAGATATATTTTTTAAATCCCATCCTAGATTTAAAATTTTTCCACCTCCAGCATTTATTACTCCATCACTAACAGAAACTATTATATCGTCTTTCTTTAAGTTAAATTTAGACTCTCTAACTCTCCTACCCGATATTATAACCTCTTCACCTTTAATTATATCAATTTTTCCATTTCTTTTAAAAAGCACCTCTGGATTGTCAAATCTAGCTATATAGCATTCACCATCATTTGATATATATATTATCGTAAAAGTAGAATAAGCCAGATTTCTAACCTTACAAGTAGGTAATGTATTAATTATTGTATCTACAACCTCTGCTATGCTAAGACCATTTTTTATCATAGTCACAGCTATTTTAGATGTAAGTGTAGCCAATATGTTAGCTTTTACTCCAGAGCCTAAACCATCTGATAATACGGCTATACACCCTTCATCAAACTTTTCTATTTCAACTTTATCACCACATAGCTCTTCTTTATCTTTATTCAAGCTTAAATATGCTATATCTACAAAATATTGTTTAATCTTCTTCCTCCCCCTTCATAGCCAATTCTTTTAATTTTGTCAATATAACCTTTGTTTCTGCAGTAGTTTCTCCAAGTAAAGACGCTATTTCTTGAGCTACCCTCATCTGATTATTAATCACATCTTGAGCTGTATTTATAGTATTTAACTTAACTTCTTTTATTGTCTTTTTCTGATTTTCTTCTTTTGTTATATCTATGTATATTCCAAGTAAGGCTCTATGTTCATTTAAAGAAATTATACTTGCTTTAATATCTTTATTATACTCTTTCCACTTTAGTTTTTTAGATATAATATCATCTTTATTGTATAAAACATCTATGAAGTGATTAATCTCTATATAATCTCCTATGTACTCTCCAATTAATTCTTCTCTCGGTTTTTTTATTACATTTGCCATAGCATTATTTATATCTATTATTCTAAAATCATGACCTACTATTACTATATAATTTGGAGTAGCTTCAAATATAACATTGCTTACAGCTTCCACTCTATCCTTCATATACCCCATACACATATGCCTTTGAGCTAAGTTTCTATGAACAGCTATAGCCTTATCTTTACAAGTATCATATCCGCAAGCTCCACAGTTTAATTCATCTTTCACTGTCTTTTTACCTATAGAAACCAATATTTCTCTTATTTCGTATTCAGTAGGAGTATCGAATTTTATACCATAATTCTTAAATTCTTTCTCTAATCTTAAATTTTCAAATACACATCTTATTTTATTCAAATATTCTTCATCTAAAGTTCTACCTAAAGTATATTGTTTTACCTTGTTTTTTCTATAATGTATCCCTCTATCGTGCTTAAATCCTACTCCACCTACACATGATCCTATACATGCATTAAGTTCTATAAACATATTGCTAAGTTCATTATTTTCTATACTTTTAATCAAATTTTTAACATTGTCCATTCCAGAAACTTTTATTTTGGTTATATTTTCCATATTAAAGTTCATTCCTTCTTCGACAGGGAACAATGATATATCACCTAAAGGTTTATTGTCAAATTCATTTTCTTCTACATTTTCTATGTCTATATCATTTATTAAGCTTATACATTCTTGTATGCTTATAACTTTGTCGACTGCGCCTAAATTATCACCATCTAAAGATTCATATTTTTTAGATATGCAAGGTCCTATAAAAACCACCTTTACATCTTCTCCGTAGATTTTTTTCAAATATTTACCGTGAGCTATCATAGGAGAATCTATAGGTATTAAGTATTTAATTACTTTTTCATGATATTTAGTTATTAGATAATTTATAGTAGGACAACATGAAGATATATATATTTTTTGCTTATTATTTTTTATATAATTTTCATATTCTTCAGTCACAATTTTTGCCCCTACTATGGTTTCTTCTACTTTATAAAATCCTATATTTTTAAGAGCTGCTACAAATTTTTTATAATTCATATTTTCCAAATCTGCCACTGAAGAAGGTGCTACACTTGCTACCACTTTATATCCTAGTCTTATGTACTCTTTGACTTGACCTAAATCAGACATCATTTTTTTTGAATCCTGAGGGCATGCTTTAAAACATTTTCCACAACCAATACACAATTCCTCTACTATATAGGCCTTGTCATTTTCTATTTTTATAGCTTTAACAGGACATTCTCTTATACACTTATAACAGTTCTTACAGTTTACATTCGAAAAATTTAATATATCATTCATTAAATCATCTCCAAATTTTTTTATTAATATAATCCATGTTAATATCATAACAATTTTTTACGGATAAACTCTAAGATTAGTTTATATTCATAAGATTAGAATGTCAATTAAAGACAAAAAAATAGAGCATTAAGCTCTATATCCAACCGTAACTCTTCCTTCAAATATAGCATTTATAGTTTCTATTATCTCCTTTGATACATTGTTTTCTAAGTTATCTTGAATATATATTTGTTTTGGACATAATGTTATTAAGGAACTTATTAAAAAATCTTCTTCATTCATATTCTCTTTTAATGCTATATTAAATATATCTTCGATATATTTTTCCTCTAAATTTCTATCATTCTTATCACATAGTTTAAATGACCCATCTTTCTCTATATATAGTTTTAAAATATCTATTTTTTCTTCTTGCACATCCACAAAATATTTCAATAAATTCACAAATTCATTATAGTCTTTTTCAATTAAGTATTCTTCAAAACCTCTATCTTTCAGTTCTATTATATAATCCATAAAATCTCTTAATCTAAACTTTATAAATCCATTTATATTTAGATAATCATTATCTGAAAGATAAGTATACATTCTATCAAACAAAATTTCTTTTATCTCCTTTTCTCTATTGTTAAACAAATCTAAAGAATATTTATATATATTTTCTATTTCAGATAAATATGTATTTCTATAGCTTGTATTTACAACCTCTTTTAAGATTTTATTTTTAACTGTATTTATAATGAAGTTGGTTAATTGTGAACATATTAATAATTTTGTTTGTTGTTTATCTTCATAAACAGGTATATCTATCTCGATTAATCCGTCTGATTGATTTACGTTTTTGTTTAATTTAATAGCACTTGCCAAATCCTTATATTCATTACTTATACCCAAATATATGTGTTCCATCAAAGTCACTCCTTTCTAGTCATAACAGGCATTATAGAACCTAAATCCATCAATCTATTATTTCCTAAAGATATTATCTTTTTCCCTCGTTTATTCACAAACTCTTTTATTTTATTATAATCCGGATGTTTTCTTATATCACCTAAGAAAGCTAATTCCCCACAGTCTATCAGACCACTAACACCTCCAATAAAACCATAATTCATATCAAACAAATCTATACTTCCTGTTTGTATTAATAAGCAATCTATTTCATTATATTTTGAAACCTCTTTATATATACCTTTATCAGATGTTATTATTGAGTTTTCATCTACAATACATATACAGCATTTGCAGTAACCCTGCTTTACATTTATTTTTTTGATATTGTTGTTATTTATATATTGGATAATATTTTCATCTGTATATTCGAAATTATGTATAGCATACTCTCCAAATAAGGCTACATTATAACTTATATTATAAGGATATTTATTTTTGATATAATTTGTTCCTTTAATTATATTAAATCCATATACACTCAATATATTTTTATATTGTTCATACAAATTCGGAGCTACTACTATATCGCCGTTCCCTAAATAACACACTTGCATATCTGCATGATATTTAACTGCTTCATACAATTCTTCACATCCGTATGTCTTTATTATTTCTATATTTCTATTTTTTAATTCATATTCTATATCTTTCGGTATTCTAGAATCTATTATTATATGACTCACTTTTTTTTGTGGTATAAATGGTTTATCTAAAAACTTCATAATTCACCTCTTTATATTATTTTTTTGCAACAAAAAAGGCGATAAAATCGCCTCTTCATAAACATATTATTATCTTTCACCTTTTTCATATATTTGTCCATTAGCTGCTGGTCCATTTCCTTTTCCAACAAATAATACCAATACAATTAAAGTTATTAAATACGGTACCATTGATAGTAAGTTTTCTGATACACTAAATCCTACACTTGGATTTCCTAAGAATACAACAAGTCCAGTAGATGCACCAAATAATAATGATGCAAGCATAGCTCCTTGTGGCTTCCACTTACCGAATATAAGAGCTGCAAGTGCTATATAACCTTGACCCGAGATCAATGTAGGTCTAAACGTTGAAACTATAGCTAAACTCATTGATGCTCCACCAAAACCTGCAAGAATACCAGATAATACTACACATAAATATTTCATCTTGTATACATTTATTCCTAATGTATCAGCAGCTTTTGGATGCTCTCCAACTGCTCTTATTCTAAGACCAAGCTTAGTTTTATAAAGTATAAACCAAGTAACTAAAACCAAAGCAAATGCTATATAAACTGTAGCATATGTGTTAAATACTATATCTATAAAGCTTCCCTTAGGAAAAATGCCATTTAACGGTCTTGGCATTTTCTGAGTTAACTTCATAGCAGGAGTCATAGTTGATCCATTAAATAATCTTCTACATAAAAATAATGCAAAACCTGGAGCTAAAAAGTTTATTGCTATACCTGAAACTACATGATCTGCATTAAATTTTATTGTAGCTATAGCATGTAAAAGTGCAAATATTCCTCCTGCTATACCAGCTACTAAAAATGCTATCCACGGATTTCCTGTCATTACGGCCGCTGCTGCTCCCGCAAAAGCTCCTATAGTCATCATACCTTCAAGCCCTATATTTACAACGCCGGCATTTTCAGAAAAAA
Source organism: Tepidibacter sp. Z1-5 (assembly GCF_037844525.1). Lineage (NCBI taxonomy): Bacteria > Bacillati > Bacillota > Clostridia > Peptostreptococcales > Peptostreptococcaceae > Tepidibacter > Tepidibacter sp. Z1-5. Next base: position 87,332 of record NZ_JBBMMD010000035.1, read on the forward strand.
CTCCTCCTAAAGAAGTAAATATAAGCGGTGTTGAGTACATAAGGGTTGTACTAAGTATCATAGCCAAATTCTTACTAAACATCAGCTTTTCCTCCCCTCATTTTATCTATCATAATTTTTACCATTCTACTTGCTGCGATAAAGTAAATTATAGCACCTATAACTATATTTATAACTTCAGTTGGCGCTCCAATATTTTGCATTTTACCGCCACCATATTTAAGAGCTCCAAATAAAAATCCTCCAAATATAGCTCCTATAGGAGTATTATTTCCTATTAGTGCAACTGCAATCCCATCAAAACCATACCCCTCTTGTGCTGCAAGTATAGTTATCTTATGCGATACTCCCATAACATGCATAGATCCTGCTGCACCTGCTAAAAGTCCTGCTATAGCCATTGATATTACCATAGATTTGTTGACATTTATTCCCGCATACTCTGCTGCATCTTTATTAAATCCAACTGCTCTTAGTTCAAATCCCAAAACAGTTTTATATAGTAAATATGATATTACCACTACCAATATTAAAGCAATTACTATTCCCCAGTTAACTTTTGTAGCTGGTCCAACTAAAGATTTAAGCCATGTTATATCTATAGTTGCAGTGTCTTGTATATTAAACGATGCCTCTGTACCAGGTTTCTTAAATCCTTCCATCATTATAAAATAATTTGAAAGATAAAATGCTATCCAGTTAAGCATTATAGTAGATATAACTTCATTTACTCCAAATTTAGATTTTAATAGTCCTGCAATTCCTCCCCATATAGCTCCAGCTAAGCATCCGCTCAAAAGAGTTAATGGAATATGAATAATTGCCGGTAGATGAACAAAATATCCTACAAGAGTTGCAGTTAAAGCTCCAATTATAAACTGACCTTCAGCTCCTATATTGAATAATCCTGTTCTAAATGCAAATGCTACAGATAAACCTGTAAGAATTAAAGGTGTTGACTTTACTACCGTCCAAGCTAAATACTTAGGTTTTCCAAATACACCTTTCATCATCTCAGAATATCCTTCTATAGGACTAAATCCAGATACACTAAGAACAATAGCTCCAACTAATAATCCTAAAACTATAGATATTACTGTATACAAAAGTGCATCATTAATTATTTTTTTATTTTTCTTCATCTTCAGTACCTCCTGCCATCATAAGACCCAGAGTATTCTCATCAGCGTCTTTAGAATCTACGATACCAACTATCTTTCCTTCGTAAATTACCGCTATTCTATCAGAGACACTCATAACCTCGTCTAATTCTAAAGATACTAAAAGCACTCCTTTTCCTTTATCTCTTTGCTCTATTAATGATTTATGAACAAACTCTATAGCTCCAACATCAAGTCCTCTTGTAGGTTGAGTAGCTATTAATAAATCCGGATTATTAGTTACTTCTCTAGCTATGATTATCTTTTGTTGGTTACCTCCAGATAATGCTCTTGCTTTTAAATTCTCATCCGCTGGTCTAACATCGAATTTAGCTATTAAATCTCTAGCAAAACTTTTTATATTATCTTCTAATAATCTAAATCCTTTAGAGAACTGAGTTTTTCCATAATTTTCAAGAACCATATTCTCTGCGACAGTAAAATCAAGAACCAAACCTCTTTTTTGTCTATCCTCAGGTATATTGTAAAGTCCGTTTTCGAACATTTCTTTTGGAGTCTTATTAGTTATGTCTTTATCATTTATGAAAACGATTCCACTTTCAGCTTTTCTAAGTCCTGTAAGTACTTCAACAAGTTCAGATTGTCCATTTCCATCGATTCCAGCGATTCCTAGTATTTCTCCTCTTCTAACTTCTAAAGAAAGTTTATTCAAAACGTCTAAACCTCGATTGTCTTTTGCTACTAAATCCTCAACTTTAAAAACTACATCACCTAGTTTTTGTTCCTTTTTATCAACTTTAAAGTTTACCTCTCTTCCAACCATCATAGCTGCAAGATCATCTTCAGTAGTTTTTTCAACTTCAACTGTATCTATATATTTTCCTCTTCTTATTATCGTACAAAAATCCGCTGCTTCTTTTATTTCTTTTAGTTTATGAGTTATTATAATTATAGATTTTCCTTGTTCCGTTAAATTTTTCATAATATTTATTAATTCTTTTATTTCTTGAGGAGTTAAAACTGCAGTAGGTTCATCTAGTATAAGAATTTCTGCTCCTCTATATAACGCCTTTAATATCTCAACTCTTTGCTGCATTCCAACTGTAATATCCTCAACCTTTGCCATAGCATCAACATAAAGTCCGTACTGTTCAGATATCTTTTTTACATCTTCAATTGCTTTTTGCATATCAATTTTCCCAAATGCACTAGTTGGTTCCATTCCTAGGATAATGTTTTCCGCTACTGTGAATGGGGGGATTAACATAAAATGCTGATGCACCATTCCTATTCCATTTTCTATAGCTACATTAGGATTATCGATTTCTACCTTTTTTTCATTTATATATATTTCTCCCGAAGTCGGTTGATACAGACCATATAATATGTTCATAAGTGTAGATTTACCTGCGCCATTTTCTCCAAGCAGTGCATGTACTTCTCCTTTATGGACAGTTAAATTTATATTGTCATTAGCTGTAAAATTTCCAAATTTTTTGGTTATATCTTTCATTTGTACAACTTTTTTGCTAAAATCTACATTTCTTTTTGTATTGTCCAACTTTCATCCCTCCTTAAATCATTTTTTACTTTCGTCCTCTTAATTATACTAAATTTTTTTTAATATAACAATAAATTTTGACTTTTTTCAAAATTCTTTTAAACATAATTTTTCTTATCATTTTATAATCGAGAAAAATTAAAACCCAGAATTATATCTGGGCTTTAGTTTTATTAATATTTTTATTTCATAGCATCGAATTCTTCTTGATTTGAAGGAACTACTATCTCTCCATCAATAATCTTTTGCTTTTCTTCATTAACATATGTTATTATTTCTTTTGAAACATGCTTTTCAGTAGTTGGTGCTATGTCAACTCCACCTTCTGCTAAACCATAAGTTACAGTTGTTCCACCTTCGAAAGTTCCCTCTGTTAACTTTTTACTTACATCATATAATGCATTGTCAACTCTCTTCATTGCTGAAGTTATAACATTATCAGGAGCTAGAGAATTTTGGTCTCTATCAACACCAATTGCATATTTTCCTTCTTCTTTAGCTGCTTCTATCATACCAGTTCCAGTATCTCCAGCTGCATGATATAATATGTCAGCTCCGTTTGAGTACATTTGCTTAGCTATAGCTTTACCTTTTGCTGGATCACTGAATGAGTTTGCATATTGAACAAATACTTCTGCATCTGGATTAGCTTCCTTAACTCCAGCTCTAAATCCATATTCAAATTTTTGTATAACTGGTACTTCTATTCCACCGATATATCCTACCTTGTTAGTTTTAGTCATTTTTCCCGCTATTAATCCAACTAAGTAAGAACATTGCTCTTCTTTAAAAGTTACTCCTATTACATTTTCAGGAGTTTCATCTCCATAAGAGTTATCTATTATAGCAAATTTTTGATCTGGGTAATTTTCAGCAGCTTCCTTAACAGCATCTGCCATCTTAAATCCAATTCCCCAAATTAAATCGTTTTCCTGATCTACTAGATTTTCTATATTTGGTACGTAATCTGCATCTTGCTTTGATTCTTGATAACTAGTTTTTATTCCATAATCAGCCTCACCTTTTTTAAGACCTTCCCATGCAGATTGGTTAAATGATTGGTCATTAACTCCACCAGTATCTGTTACCATACCAACCTTAACTGTTTTTGCACCTTCAGTTCCTCCAGCATTTTCTTCTGCAGGCTTAGAACACCCAACTACCATAGTTCCAAGTAATGTTGCAGTTAATGCAAGAGAAATTAATTTTTTCTTCATTGCCATAAAAATAAACCTCCTCATTTGATTTGATTATTATTTTAATATATTATTTCATGCAATATTAATTGAATATTTCATGAATATTATCTATTTTATATTTCTGCTTAAAATCCTTTTAAATTTCAAAAAAATATAATTTTTTTAAAATTTATCTTCCCAAAGATACATTCATACTTTTATGTAAATTATTATTTCAATTAATCTTTATATTTATTCAAATTTAAATCTTTTAATATAAATTAGTTTAAATTCTATAAAATTCTTATATAAATATATTATTAGTAGGACTTGTTATAAACATTATATAATATATTTTAATATTTGTTAAGCATAAAATATTATATACTATAATGAAAAACCGGACAAGTATATACCTGCCCAGTTTTTTCATATTCTTAATCTTCAAATACAGTTTGATCAGAAACTTCTGTAGTTAAAGCTTTTAAACATTTTTCAACTAATTTTCTTCTAAGTGATTTTTCATCTTTAGCATCTAAAACTGGATTTCCTAGAGGATGCGGTATTGCTATAGCTGGAACTATTCTATTTGCTCCAACTGTTAAAGATATAGGAACTACTGTACAAATATGAACAACAGGTATTCCAGCTCTTTCTATTTCTTTTACCATCGTTGCACCACAACGAGTACAAGTACCTCATGTAGAAGTTAATATAACTGCATCTACACCATCTTCAACTAATTCTTTAGAAAATTCATTAGCATATCTCTTAGAATTTGCAACAGATGTTCCATTACCTACAGTAGCATAGAAGTATCTATTCAGTTCTCCTATAACTCCTTCTTTTTCTAAATCCCTTAAAACATCAACAGGCAATACTCTGTCAGCATCTGCATTTGCATAAATCGGATCATATCCTCCATGAGCAGTTTCATGAGTTTCTTCAGTTAAATTATCAAATCCAGATATATCATATTTTCCATATTTTGATGCTGAAGATGATTCTATTCTATCAGGATTTCCTTTTGGAACTATTCCACCCGAAGTTACAATTGCAATTTTACACTTTGATAAATCTTTTACCGCTGGATTTGGATCTACTCTATCAAAATCAGGCATAGGATACTCAGTTACATATTCCTCACCTTTTAATTTTTTAATCATCATGTCTACAGCTCTTAAAGATCCTCTAACATCCGAGAAGTAATTTACTCTAACACCTCTTTCAATATAACCTTCAGCTTTAGGTGAGCCTATATTTTCTTTTTTAGCAAGTTTTAGTGCAAACTTAGCAATACTAGGAAGAGCCTTTCTCATGCCACCAGCAGAATTACTTGTTTCAACTATATAAAGTTCTTTTTTGAACATATCTGCTCCTGGATTTTCAGGATACATCCCAGTAAGAACAGGTATATTAAGCTGATCTTTTACTTCTTTAGTAATCGATCCAGATGCTACTCCATATCTTCCTGCATTAAAAGCTGGTCCAGCTATAAATAAATCCGGATTAAATCCTTTTATCATATCCATAACTTCTTTTTTTGCTGATTCTAAATTTTCATTAAAATATGAATCTCCACAAACTATAGTTGCCACAACTTCGGCTTCTTCACCTAAAAGTTTATCTAAGTTTTTACTAATAGGAGGCATTTCTTCCATAACTAAAGGCTTCGTGTCTGCCTTTTCCTCGCCTCCTATTCCTGCGAAAAATTGATTAATATAATGAACTACTTTTATTTTTTCCATTAACGCTCACCCCTCTCAGGTTTTTTACTAATCATTAAACTTACAGAATTCATCTCTTATATTCTTCATTTCCTCTATTATTTCGTCTACTTCAAGAACCATTTCCATCATACCTATTTGATCCTCATATACAGATTCATCAACTTCACCTTTAAATTTATCTTCTACAGCGTGATATACTCTAAGTCCAAGTTCAATACCTGCAAGTGGTCCTGCAAAAGTTGGATCTCCTGCAGTTACTGTTTCAGCTGCTAGACCAGCAGCTTCAGCTTCAGCGGCACCTAAAAGAACAACGATGTTTTCAGCTCCATGCTTTTCAGTTAAATCCTTAACTCGTTGTTGATTCTCAAGGTCCATCGCTCCTGCAGCAGTTCAGACAAAACACTCTGTTGATGAAAATACAACCTCTGCTCCAGTGCCTTTTAAGCACTCTTCCATAGCAGGGCCTGGTATACCATCTCTATCGCCAATTATAATAACTTTTTTAGCATCATAAAATCCCATTATATTCACCCTCTCTTCTAATATCCTTTAGTAGTTAAGTATCCAAATCCCGTTTCATTTGTAGCACCTGTTATAGCTTGAATTTCTACTTCTATACTTCCATCATTTCTTAAACTTCCATCAAATCCACCAGCTATTGTATCTACAAATTCAACATGTCCTATAACTTTTTCCATTGGGGGTAAAACTATTACTTGATTTGCATTTCCTCCTGTAACAACTGCATCCGCTTTAGAATCTGCATCTGCTAATGACTGAGACGCTCCATCTCTTCCTGCGTATTCATCTGTTACAATAACAGTCTTTACTCCTTGGCCTTCAATTTTCTTACAGTTCATTATAAGATCTGTATCAGGATTTCCAAATCCTTCTTGAGAAACTATTGCACCATCTAATCCTAAATAATTACATAATTTAGCAGTCCAATTTGAAGATCTCTCTTTATCCGCAAGATAAACGTTTTCATTAGTTATAATAATACCTACAAAATTTATTTCTTTTCCATGCTTTTCATATAAATCATGTACTATAGAGTTATTAACATGTACATAAGTAGGGTTTTTATCGCAAGCCGATACACAATTTCCACTTACTATTGCTCCATCCATTATTTCTGTTGGATATAGTATAGTTGGAACTATTTTCTTTGCATCAACTCCATATACATATGTATCATGAAGTAATCCTTGTGTTTGAAGCATATATACATATCCTACCTTTGGAAGGTCTGGATATTTTTTAACTGATTCAAGTAAAGGCTCAGTTTCATAAACTTTAGTTTCATCTGGTTCAACATCTCTACCAGCTTCACCTAAGTATGCTGCAGCTTTAAATCCAACCATACGAACAGCTTTTTCATGCTCATGTTGTTTTAATCCCTCTACAGGCTCAGCTGTAATTACTAGATTTAATAATTTTGAAAAAGGAGTATATTCAGCTCCTGGACCAGACATATCGACTATACCTTCTTGGAATCCTACTATTTTACCAGTAGTAACAATAGCAGCTCCTTTAAGCACATGAGTTTTTCCACTTCCTACAGTATCTACCTTTGACAATACTCCAGGGAATATTCCTCCTGGACCCTCAACCTTAACTCTTGGTTCTATAACGTCTTTAACTGGAGTTATTCTTACACTTTCTCCCGGACGAGCAATCTCAATTTCAATTGACTTTATATGCTCATCTGCTCCAATTTCTTTGATCATCTCATCTTTATTTACGTATAATATTCCATCCTCAACCTTAGTTTTATTATCAAATTTTAGATCCTTAATGAAGATATTTCCTAACTCTAGACGCATAATGTCACCTCCCTTTTTATTTAAAAGACTAAAAATAAATTTGTTTCATTCAATTTTAGTCTTTAAAAACTTACAAATACTTCTTTATCATATTTTCTATATTTTCTTTAGTAGCATCATCTTTTGTAACTTCTTCTATCTTTTCACCATCTTTGTATAAAGCTATGGTTGGAAGACCTAGAACCTTTTGCTTTATAGCAAGTCTTCTAGCTTTGGTTGTATCTAACTTGCAAAATTTGATTTTATCAGCATATTCCTCAGATAATTTTTCAACATCTGGCATTAAAGCTTTACAAGGTTCACATCCTTCACTCCAAAAATCCACTAAAATATACCCTTGTGCTTGCAGAACTTCTGTTTCAAATATATTTTTATCCAGTGATAACATAAAACTACCTCCTTTTCAAATTTTTGCATATAATTTATATTTATTATTAGCAAGTTTTTGCTAATATAAACAAACTGAGTTATTCTTCATTACGATTTGTTAAATTTTTAGCATTGTTTTATAAAAATTTTATTTCTTTTTTTATATAAAGCAAAAATTAATTTAGATGAAGTTTTAGAACTTTTAACTTTAAGGTAACATATACATTTTTACTTAACGTAATAATTAACAGTTTCTATAACATTGTTTATTAGATCTAGGTCTATAACTTTAAAATCTTCTAATACTGTATCTATCCACAATGGTGTTTTAAAATTGTTTTGAAATTTTTTAGTAGTGTTTATAGCTTTTTCGATAAGCAAAAGCGATTCGGTATCTAATTTATCTACATCATCTATCATTATGGTTTTATATGGTGTTTCATTTGGCTTTATACTTCCAGCCAATGGATGTGTCAATAATTTATATTTGTTATGTATATAATCCCTACAAGTAGTTAGTATTTCCATAAAATCTCCATCTATATACTCTACTTCATATATATCATCAAATTTTTGTAATACTAATGAATTATTAGTGATTATCTTCATATACATCATCTCCTATATAAAATATATTTCAGAATTTTCTGTATAATATGCGTATAAAAAAAGAGAAGTGATACCCTACGAGTTCACTTCTCTGTTTTATCCAGAGTTCTGTCTAAATAAGGTCCTTTTGCCTGAGAATTTCATTTCATTTTTTAGGTTAAAATAAAACTTGTCCCTTCGGCGGCGTTTAGCTCTCTCCCTTATTCTTCTTCCAGCAACTATTTAATTTTTTTATATCTCTTAAGTACATTATAAATAAAAGTTATAACTTTATCAATAGATATTACAGTATTTTTTCAAAACATTTCGACATTTTGCAATTATGATTATTTTTTGACAACAATCCATTTTAATTTAAAATTATATGATCCTCTTAACAAAAAAACTCTCAATACTTTGAGAGTCTTTTTTATATTATTTCATATAAAATATTGCTATAGTTCCTGGACCTGCATGTGTTCCTATGGCTGATCCTATATTTGTAACGATTATATCCTTAGGTTTTAATTCTTCTTTTATAACTCTTTTAAATTCATCTAATAATTCTTCATTTTCAGCATGACTTACACCTATAATCTGATTTTGTATATTATTACTTCTTTTTTTAGCTATTTCTATCATCTTAGATATAACTTTTTTCTTACCTCTAACTTGATCAAGTTGAGAAACAAGACCTTCTTCAACAGTAAGTATAGGTTTTATATTTAATATAGTTCCTATAGCTGCCTTAGTGGATGAAATTCTTCCTCCTTTTTGAAGGTATTCCAATGTATCAACTGTAAATATATGATCCACACTATTTTTCATATTTTCTAATTCTAATAGAATTTCTTGAACATCTTTTTCTTCTTTAGCCATTTCAGCTGCTTTTAAAACCATAATACCACATCCAAATGACAAAGCCATAGTATCAAATATGTATATATTATCATTTTCAAGTAAATCTTTAGCTATAATAGATGATTGATATGTACCAGTTGCTCTAGAAGAGCCAGATATATAAATTATATGTTCATGTGTACTTAAATACTTTTCAAAAACCTCTTTAAATTTAGCAGGTGTAATTTGACTAGTTTTAGGAATTGATGAGCTTTCCTTCAGCTTTTTATAAAATTCCTCGCTAGTTAAATCTATACCGTCTCTATATTCTGTATCTTCAAATATAACCGTAAGAGGAAGCACTTCAATGTCAAACTTTTTTATCAAATCTTTTGGTAAATCTGACAAACTATCTGTTATTATTTTTATACTCATATTACGCCCCCTTTTCAAAATAGATAGCTATAGCACTTAACCCTGAATATACTGCTACAGTACAACCAACATCTGAAACTATTATATCTTTTGGATTAAATTCTTTAATTAGGTCAGTCTTCAGCTTTTCTAGATAATCTAAATCATTTACATGATTAATGCCTATAACCTTATCAGTAATATCTATATTATTATTTTTTATATAATCAGTTAACCACTTTATAACTTTCTTTCTTCCTCTAACCTTATCTTTTACTACTATTTCTCCATCTTTCATTGTAACTATAGGCTTTATATTTAAAAAGTTAGATATCATGTACTGACTTTTGCTTATCCTTCCACCTTTATATGCATATTCTAATGTATCAAATACTATTAAATATTCCATGTTATCTATCATAACTTGTATTCTTTCCTTTATATCATCAAGTGACTTTCCTTGTTTAGCCATTTTAGCAGCTTCTATTACTATTAGACCATATCCTAATGTTATTCCTTTAGAATCCATAACTTCTATTTTTTTGTCACTAAGTTCATTCTTCGCAATAACAGCAGAATTATATGTTCCACTCATTTTAGAAGACATTAAAATTGCTAACACTTCATTAGATTCATTGGTTAGCTCATCAAATGTCTGTATAAATTCAAATGGAGTTACTTGACTTGTTTTAGGAAGTTCATTATTATTTTTAATTCTTTTAAATACTTCGTTAGGAGTTATTCCTACTCTATCCTTGTATGTCTCTTCTCCAAACATAATATTTAGATTCATAACTCTTATATCGTATTTTTCAATGTACTCTCTAGGTAAATCAGATACACTATCTGTAACTATTTTTACCATATTCCACACCCCTTATCTCATGTCTGGATAACCAATTTGTCTTAATGCTTCATAAGCAACTATAGCAACAGAATTAGATAAGTTTAACGATCTAGCTCTTTCTATATCTCTCATTGGCACTCTTATACATGTTTCTTTATTATCATTAAGTAAATCTACAGGAAGACCTTTAGTCTCTTTTCCAAATACTATAAAACAGCCTTTCTCATATTTTACATCACTATGATTTTGATTAGTTTTCGTTGTAGAATAAAAAAACTTAGCGTTTTTATTGTTCTCTTTAAGCTCATCAAAGCTATCATAGTACTGAACATCTGCTAAATCCCAATAATCTAGTCCTGCTCTTTTTAAATATTTGTTATCCATAGAAAACCCAAGAGGTCTTACTAAATGCAGTGTTGCTCCAGTTGCAGCACATGTTCTTATTATATTTCCTGTATTTTGAGGTATTTCAGGCTCTACTAAAACTATATTTATCGACATAAACATTCTCCTATTCTAAACTTCATTATTATTAATATTTATATTCATCCGAAAGCTAAGAGTTCTAAGACTTCATCTGAATTAAGTTTTACTTTATAAATTTCCATATAATTATATATTAATTTTTTCTTTAAAACAACTTTATAGCTTTGCTAACAGTTTCATTAATAAAGGTCTTTTTATATCAACAGCCTCCACAGGACATAATTCTTGACAGCAAAAACATCTTATGCACCCATCTAAATTCACTATAGGCCTTCTATCTACCATATTTATAACCTTAGGAGGACAATTTTTTGCACAATCTCCACATCCTACACATTTATCATGTATAAATACAGGTCTTGGCTGTAAAAAAACATTAAGTATTTCTCTTAAAAATTTTGGTACTTTCCCATCTAGTAAGTCTAAGCTTCTTATCTCTGGAATTACAAAATCATCTATTATAAAACTTTCTATATTATCTCCCTTTAATTCTATATCTTCAAAGGTTCCAGAGCATAGATTTCTTTCTACGCACCTTTGAATAGTTGGTACTTTAATAGACTTTAATCCAATAATATTAGTTGCTACAACATCTAAATGATATGGGCTGGTAGACGCTATAACAACACCTATATCTCTTGCATCCCCTGCACTTGGTCCTTCTCCTTGCATCCCAACTATACCATCCATAAAAGATAATATAGGTTTAGATGCCATACATATATCAACCAAAGCATTTGAAAAATCAACATTTTCTGGCATTCTAACGTGATACTCTGCTTTTTCAAGACCTGCAACTACTCCAAACATATTTTTAACTGCGCCCGTAAACATCATCATGCCATGAGTCTTCAACTTAGAAACAGATATAACCTTATCTACTTCATTCAAAATTTCTATAGCAGTTATTTTTTTTAATATTAGTCCATTGTCATTCTTAATTTCTACTGAATTTGTATTGTAATTTAGTTTTGCTCCTGTATCATTTGCTATTTGTTCTATTCCACACGCCTTGTATACTCCTTTTAATAAATTTGTGTTAAAAGGACCTCCTGGACTATCTCCTATAATAACTTTAGCTCCATAATCTATGATAGTCTGTGCTAATGCTTTTGCAAATATAGGGTGTGTAGTAGTTGCATCTTCTGGTTTCTTTTTCATCAGAAGATTTAACTTTAGTAAAACCGTATCATTTTTATCTATATATTTATCTATTCCACCTAAATTTTCAAAGGATTGTTCTATTGATTCTTTTACCAAATTGTAATCATATTCTCTACACCCAAGTATAGATACAATTTCTTTTTCCAATACATTCACAACCTTCTTTAATATTTTATATTTAATAATTCATTTAACGCTTTCGCCACTCCACTTCGTTCATTAGAATCAGTTATAAGATTAGCTTTTTCCTTTACCTTATCTTCAGAATTTCCCATGGCAACTCCCATTCCAGCGTATTCTATCATACTCAAATCATTAAAATTATCTCCAAATGTTATTATTTCATCTTGCTTGAATCCAAAATGCTCTGCAAGTTTTTTCACAGCTTGACCCTTGCTCACACCGTTATTCATAACTTCTATATTGTTATGCCATGATTTACTAACTTCTATATTATCTATTTTCTCAAGTTCTTTTCTCACTTTATCTAGTTTATCTAGGTCATCATCAATTACTACAAATTTTAGTATATCCTCTGTATTCTGTATGAATTTTATAGGATCATCCATAACTTTTATATTCACTCTATTTTCTTCTGTTTGTGTTTCATTCCACTTAGAATATTGAAGAGATGAATATTTAAGTTCTTTGCAATAAAACCCTGTATCATTGTAAAAATGATAATATATACCAAATTCATCACATATATTTGCTACCTTTTTACAGTCGTCTTTATTCATAGTATTTTTATATAATGTATTATTAGTTTTTTCTTCTCTTATAATAGCTCCATTGCAAGCTATTATCGGAGCATCTAGTTCTAATAAATTTGCATAATATCTAGCAGATGTATATATTCTTCCAGTAGCTATTGCTACCTTTGCTCCCATTTCCGTTGCTTTCTTTAAAGCCTTCTTATTTTCTTTAGTAATTTCTTTATGGTTACTTAAAAGAGTTCCATCCATATCAGTTACTATTAATTTATATTTCATTTTTATCACCTCAAATGCTCAGTATTGTTTAAATTGTGTATAACAGAGAAATTATCAACAACTTCAACTATAGTTATACTGCAATTATCTATTTTAAAATTCCAATGATATGTATGATCTTTAGTTATAAGATGAGATAAACAAGCCCTTATAACCCCAGCATGCGACACTATTAATACAGTTTTATCATCTTGCTCCTTAATTATATCATCGATTTTGTTAGATATTCTGCCGTGAAATCCTATCATATTCTCTCCATTTGGAAAATTATATTCAAAAGATTTATTTTTTAATCTTTCATATTCTTCTTTATAGTTAGACTCTATATCCTTAAATGTTAACCCTTCAAAATCGCCAAAGTTCATTTCTTTAAGTTCGTCTAAAATATTTATATCTACATTGTTTATTTGAGATATTTCTTTAGCCGTATCTATAGCTCTCTTTAAAGGACTTGAATATATAAAATCTATTTTTTCATCTTTCAATCTAATGCTAGTTTGTTTCGCTTGCTTTTTACCCTTATCACTTAGTTCACTATCTATAAACCCAGAAAGTTTCATACTCTCATTATCTAATGTTAAACCATGTCTTATAAATATAAATTTTATCATATATATACCCCCAAACAAATAAACAGCAAATATATTACCTCTGTAATTTCACAAATACACCCTAATATATCTCCTGTTATTCCTCCTATTATGCTAGTTATATATTTAGTATAAAATCTAATTAAAATCCACAATACAATCATAAATATTATATTATAAACCATTAGTTTTAAACCAAAATTAAAAAATACATTTAATAAAACTATATACACTACAGTATAAACACAGCATATAGATATCTGAATTTTATTTATTTGTCCTATAAATACATTTCCCATACCATTTTTTCTAGGACTTTTGTTATTATATGATGCAAAAGCTATAGCAAGTCTACCATATATAGGCATCAATATTGCTGTATAATATATATTTGAATTTAGAGATTTATATATGAACCCTATTTTTAAAAGGATTACAAATAATACGGCTAAAAGAGCATTAGTTCCAAGCCTTGAATCTTTCATAATTTCTAGTATTCTTTCTTTATCTCTATAACTATAAATTCCATCAAATGTATCTCCAACTCCATCTAAATGAAGTCCTCCAGTTAATACTACTCCACAAAGTACAAATATTACGCTTCCTATATAAACGCCAAATAAATTTGTAGTAATATATGTAACTAAATAATATAATACACCTAATATAAATCCCACTGTTGGAAAATATATCATACCCTTATTAAAATTTTCATCAAATTCTATATTGACTTTCACAGGTATTCTAGTCAAAAATGTTAATATACTTAAAAATCTATTCATATCCTTACCCCTTAATCTTTACCGGTATAGAACTTACCACCAAATATACTTCATCACTTAGTGTAGCTATTTTCTGATTCACTTTTCCGGCTATATCTCTATATATTCTAGACAATCTATTTTCTGGTACTATACCCATGCCTAGCTCATTTGTTACAAATACAAAATATAAATCTGTATCTCTTATAGACTCTATTAATTTTACAATTTGCTCATTTATATAACTTTCTATATTGTCAATTTCTTCTCTAGATATTTTATCCCAATCAATGTCAAACTCAAACATAAGGTTGTTTACAAGCAAAGTTACACAATCCAATAAAACAGTATCATTTTTATTTTTTATATCATCGATTATATTGTATATATCCTTATATACTTCATATGTATGCCAATGTTGTGGCCTTGAATCTCTGTGTTTTTTTATTCTATCTTTCATTCCATCATCAAAAGCTATAGAAGTAGCTATATAAGCCACTTTTTCTGATCTACTTTTACAAAGCTCCTCTGAAAAAGAGCTTTTTCCTGATCTTGCTCCCCCTGTTACCATCACTATTTGGCTCAATCTCTATTCTCTCCTTTGTTTTTTTTTCGTTTTCTTCAATATCGTCACATTCTTCATTACATTTTTCATCTTCACTATGTGATTGTTTGAATTTTTTGTGTTCCTCTATAGCCGTAGACCATTGGTTTCTAACCATATTCTCTACAAGCTTCTTTCTTTTTATATTAGGATCTTTTAAAGCTGTTTGAAACCACTTTATAGATTCTTCATAGTTTTGGAACCTTCTATTTAATTCACCTATTAGATACGCCATAGATACAGAATCCATTCCGGCCATAGGAAAGGTTTCTTTTGAAAAACAATCAGTAAATATAGTCAATGCATATTTTTGAAATTTAATTTCAAGTTCTTTATCTTCTTTTAATCTATATAACCATGATAACCTAAGAGCTAATCCTCCTATATAAGATTTCTCCCAATTAAGTATATTTCCTTCATGTATAGCTAATTTATGCGTTTGTATGGCCTCATCTACATTTCTTTTTCCCCCGTACTCTTTGGAATTCCAAAGAGTAGTTATATTTTCTACTATTATATTATGATGATACTTTTTTATACTATTAAACTTACCCTCCATAGCTGCATAACCGCATTTAGGACATACCCACACCGAATATAAATATGGATTTACAGTTTTATAATGAACATACAAATCGGTGTCTCTTTTATCTATTCTAAGAGCAGAAGTTTTTACTTTTTTTGTAGTAAATTCATTTTTACATATAGGGCACTTTACTTTTTTATCATATAATTCTCTATCCACTTCATCCCACCTCTTTTAAAAATAGACTACAGGCCTATTTCATTATAGCCTATAGTCTATATCGTCAAAGTATGTTTGATTATAAAGTCCTATTTTTCATTGAAACATCAAGTTATCTATACTCTCATCTGTACTTTGATCTGTTTGTTTATCTACATTAGTTGGAATAGAATTTTTATTTTTAACATCTGGTGTATTTTTAGTTTGACTTGTCTTCTTAGTACCTGTATATACAACTTTTTTTCTAGGCGGATAATAACTCTTTGATATAAGCTCTTTTTTTACTACTTTTCCATTTTCATAATAAACTCTATATGTATCAACTCTATATCCATCTCGTCCTTTTTCATCTATTCGCTCTTTTCCTAATAACATAGCAGGATCTTCTTTAACCTCAACTTGTCTTGGTATTGTCTGTGTAATATCAGTAGTTATCTCTATATTCTTTTTATCACTTACATTTCCATAAACTCTAGAAATCACTTTATTTGAAACAACTATATTTTCTATATATATAGGATTTTGATAATAATTTTTAAATTTAAAATCTATACTACCGAATGATACAGTGGCATCTCTTCCTTTAGATACATAAGATGATGGAATTGTATGATTTCTTCTATCTGTTATAGTTATTCCAGAATAAAGAACTGCATTGTATAGTGTCGATGATACCTGGCATACTCCTCCTGCTACACCCTCTTGTACTTGTCCTTGTACTATAACCGGTGCCATCTTAAATCCTTGTGATAAACCTCTTTTACCTGTAGTATCATTAAATGAAAACTCTTCTCCAGGATTTAATAATATCCCATTAACCTTTTCAGATGCAAGCTTAACATTGTAACTTCTATTGTAATTTCCTGCATTAAATGTTGTTGGAAATTCTCCTAATAACGTATTTATTTTAGATAAGTATTCCTTAGTTATCTGAGCATGTATTTCTTTTACTGGTATAATTATATCTGAATAATTGTTATTTTCTATATTATTAAGTATCGTTTCTTTTAGTTTTTCTTTATCTATTATATACCCACTAGTTTCTGTTGTTATATTTATAGCCTTATTTTTTATATTTATTTTTGCATTTTGTGGTTCTTTATCTATTTTGTTAGCTATTTGAGTCAAATTATCATCTAACTTTTGATTATCATACTCCAATTTAAGAGTTATAGTCATTTGATGATGGTTCTTGAGATCCATCACAGTCTTTATATTATATATAAAGTTTTTATTTCTCCCAACTTCATATGCTAGTTCAACAGCTTCTTCAGTTTTAAAATCTAACCCTATTTTATCAAAATTCAAATCAAAGACTTGATCATTGTATGTAAGCTTTATAGTTTTTTTATTGTATTTTGAATCTAATAAACTATTAGCTTCTTCTTTTGACAATCCTCCTACATAAATATCATTTATATATACATTCTCATATATTTTATCATCATTTTTAATAGAATAACTCCATAAAATAATACCTGCTAAAAATGCTAGTAGAATAGATCCACAAATCAAAACCAAATTAAATTTCTTCAATTAAACTTCCTCCCATATATCAATTTATCTTTTTAATATCAATTTTATTATAATACCTGCAATACTTATTTATAGAACAATTATTACAATCGGGCTTTCTAGCTTTGCATGTCCTTCTTCCATGAAATATAAGTAGATGATGAGCTTTTGTCCATCTATACTTAGGTATAACTCTCATTAATTCAATTTCTGTTGCTTCAGGAGTCTTACAATCAACAATTCCAATTCTATTGCTTACCCTAAATACATGAGTATCAACTGCCATAGCAGGAATATTGAATGCATTACTCAAAACAACATTCGCCGTTTTTCTACCAACCCCTGGTAATTTAATTAGTTTTTCTAAATCATTAGGTACATTACCATTATATTCATTTACTATCATTTTTGATGAATCTATTATTTTTTTTGCCTTACTTTTATACAACCCACAGCTTTTTATTAATTCTTGTAACTCTTCCTCTTTTAGTGACGCAAATTCATAACTTTTATTATACTTCTTAAATAAATCTTTTGTAACCTTGTTAACTCTAACATCTGTACATTGAGCTGATAATATCGTTGCTATTAAAAGTTCAAATTCAGTCTCGTAGTTAAGCTCACACTCTGCATCTGGATAATCATTTTCTAGTATATCTAATATTTTATCTACCTGCATTTTGTGCCTCCTAATAAATATCGGTATTTATGTTAATAATTTCAACTCTTTCGTCATTATCAATAAAATTTATAATAGAACCGATAGTAGCATCTATATGTTTATTAGAGTTAGAAACCACACTAAACCCTATTATGCTTCTTTGCCACTTGTCATTTTCACCCACCTCAGCTATTGATATATTAAATCTGGATTGTAATCTTTGTATTATACTTTTTATCACATGTCTTTTTTCTTTTAAAGAATTGCATTCAAATATTATACATTCTATTTCACAAGCTCCAACTATCATATTAATCACTTCCATTTACAAAAATTCACTTCATACTAACGCATGGCTCATATCGCCAACAAGTCTCATGACTCTGTTGCTTAAAATAGTTGATACTACAGTTCTTTCATCAATATTATTCAAATATTTAAAGTTATAATTTATTATTCATTATAACTTTAAATATCAAGATAGCTTAAAGCTATCTTGATATTTCATAAAACTTATTTAGTTTCTTTATTATTTTATCATATATTTCAGAAAAAGACTTATTTGTTAATATTTCGATAGCCTCTTCTATTCTAGTTATGGGATATATATAGAATTCGCCTTTATCTATACTCTCTTGTACTTCATCTTTTAAAACTAAGTTTTCTAAATTATTTTTAGGTATTATAACTCCTTGTTTTCCATTCAAGCCTTTTTGTTTACATACACTGTAAAACCCTTCTATTTTCTGAGTAACTCCTCCTACTACCTGAACATCTCCTTTTTGATTAATAGACCCCGTAACAGCTATATTTTGCTTTAAAGGAACTTCACTTAATGAAGATAGTAATGCATACAATTCTGCACCTGATGCACTATCTCCGTCTACTCCACTATAGCTTTGTTCAAAACATATATTAGCTGTAATAGAAACTGGCTTTTCTTTTGAAAAATTCTCAAGCAGATATCCACCAAGTATTAATACCCCTTTGTCATGTATCTTTCCACTAAGTTTCGCTTCTCTTTCTATATTTATTATTCCCTTATTTCCTGGACTTGTTGTAACACTTATTACTACAGGTCTTCCAAATGAATATTCTCCCATGTTAAGAACAGACAAACCATTTATAACTCCTACTTTTTCCTTATCAACACTTATCAAAAGCTGATTTGATTCATACATACTGTCTATTTTTTTCTCTATCTTATTTACTCTATTCCACTTTTCATGTATAGCTTTTTTAACATCGATATCCTCTACAAATTCTGAATTTCTCATTTTTGCAAATAAATTTGACTCTATCAATATTTCAGATATTTTATTAAATCTAGTTGATAATTTTTTATTACTTTCAACAAGTCTTGAACTATATTTTAGCACAACTTGAACTGCATCATATGTGAAATGCTTTAAATTATTATCATTGCAATAAGACGATATGAATTTAGCAACTCCCATTTCATTGTCATTGTCTTTATCCATTTCACTATCAAAGTCTACCATTACTTTAAAGTATTTATTAAATTCTTCATCATACATATAAAGCATATTATACAGATACTGACTACCTATTAATATTATCTTAACATTAATAGGTATAGCCTCTGGCTTTAAACCTGTTAATGTCTCTATTTTTATTCTTTTAGTTTGAAGACATATCTTAAGCATATCCCAACAGTGAGGATTTCTTAATATTTGGTCTACATATAATATTAAATATCCTCCATTCGCCTTGTGAAACGCTCCTGGAACCAACTTTGAAAAATCAGTTTTTATAGTTCCATTTATGCTTTCATATTCAGCTTTACCAAATAAATTTAAATATGTTGGATTTAGTTCTATTACTACCGGAGCCTTATCTACATTTGAATTTGCTACATTATCTATAAATAAATTAACCTTATATTTCATTAAGTATTCTTTTTCATTTATATTTTTTAGTTCTTCTTCATCTATATAAAATATATACATATTTTCTAATAAATCATCACTTAAATGAGCCAAGTATTTTTTTACTTTATAGTTTTCACCATATTCTTCTATTAAATATTTTATATGAGGTTTTATTATATAAATTCCTATTTCTTCTTCTAATTCTAATAAATTTTCTTTTGCTGTCATCTCTAATTCTTTTATTTTTGATATAACTTTTATAGTTATACTCTCCATTTCTCTTTTTAACTTAACGAACTCCTCTGATGTTGTATCAGTTTCTTCATCCTTTGGTACAAATACCATCCCATATTTAGTATTTTTTAGCTTAAATCCTCTTTCATCTCCATACTCTTTCATCTTTTTTATATAAATTTCTTTTTTTATCTCATATTCATCTAATATCTTATTTTTTTCCATTTCAAATTCTTCACTTTCAAACGCTTTTTGAAGCTCTATATATAAATCATCTATAAACTTTTCCATATCTCTTTTAAATAATTTTCCTTTACCTACTTCAAACTCAAGTGCTATTGGTTTTCTTGGCTCTTCAAAGTTGTATACGTAACACCAATCCTTTTGATCAACCTTATTTTTCGTATATTCTTTTAATTTTTTTAATACATACGATGTTCTTCCTGTTCCAGTTTCCCCACTTATATATAAGTTGTATCCTACATCATCTATTTTTAAACCAAACTCCATAGCCTCTATAGCCTTTTCTTGCCCAAGCATTTCCTTTAAAGGTTCAATATCTGCAGTTGTTTTGTATTTCATACTATACCCCCTCCCGTATTAATACATAGTATGTTTTAATACGTTATTTGTTTAGAAAAAAATTTCACTTAATAACTGATATTCTCAATTTCTTACAAACTAGAAAGCATATAATTTCCTATTAGAAAAAAAGAGTCATATAATACTTTATTCATAAAAAGTATTATATGACTCTTTTATTTTTTATTTATTATTTCTAAATTTCTAAGTATAACCTTTCTCCCTCTCCAACTAAACGCTCTATCTCTATATCTTCTTTTAAATTCTTTATTTGATATAATTTTTATTTCCTCATAATCTATGTTGTACATTAAGTTTTTTGTAAATTCATCTATTTTAGTAGTATTTATTTTTTTATTATGAGGACATACATCTTGGCATATATCGCATCCAAAAACAGTAAGATTATTTTCAAATAAAGTTTTCTCTTCATTAGTTAATTCTTCTTTTTTTTGAGTTATAAATGATAAACACTTTTTAGGATTCATCTCAAAATTTCCAAGAAGAGCTCCACCAGGGCATTTTCTAATACATTCTCCGCAATTTATACATGTTTTGTCTAATTTATCATCCTCTTCTAATTTAATATTCGTCATTATGTATCCTATAAATACGTATGAACCATATTCGTCATTTATTATATTGTTATTTATCCCAAAGTATCCAAGTCCAGATATTTGCGCTAAATATCTATCTACTAATGGTCCATTATCTACAAATATCTTGTATTCAAATTCAGCAATGTCTTTTTTTATAATCATTGCTAGTTGCTCAAGCTTTTCTTTTACTAGTATATGATAATCTAAACTATGTGTGTATTTTGATATATTCGTATTTTCTACATTTCCCGAGAAATATGGAAATAAACAAACAATAACAGACTCTACATTTTCCATTGTAAGTCTTGGATTTATCCTTTTTTGTATATTCTTTTCTTCAAGTCCTGTATAGTGGCCTTTATCAGTCTTATTTTTTAATATTGTTTCTAATTCATAATAAGATCCGATTCCAGCAATCCCCACATAATCTATATTTAAGTTCTTACAATATCTTTTAATATTTTGCTTCATCTAAATTTTCCTTTCATACAATTTAATTTGACTATCCTTTATTCTACATTATAAAATACTTAAAGAGGTGATTTAATGATAAAAGTTGTTATACCAGGAAGACCTATAAGTAAATCCAACTTTAAGCTTCATAATGTACACGGTCAATCTTGGATGCCAAAGCAAGGAAAACATTCAAGATATGTAGCTTATGAAAATATGATAGCAGGGCATATAAATCAACAACATCAAACAGAACCTCTTGAGGGTGATGTAATTACAGTTTTAAAACTTTATTTTCCGAACAAAAAAATGGGAGATCTACATAATTATCCAAAGAGTATTTGCGATGGTATAGAAAAAAGCGGAATAATAAAAAATGATAAACAGTTAAAACCAGTATTATTATTCGACTTTATAGACAAGGAAAATCCAAGAGTTGAAATCGAACTTTATAAAGCATCAGAATATGAAGTTAGTTATAGTATAAGCAAGAAATCTTCATTATAAAGATTTCTTGCTTATACTTTTTTATATTATTCCTCTCATAATAACCATAACCACAAATCCCAATACAAATCCAAATGTAGCCTTTTTTTCATTTCCTCTACAATGACACTTAGGAATCATTTCATTAGACACAACATAAAGTATTGACCCTCCAGCAAACGCCATAGAAAAAGGTATTAAAAGCCTTATGTATTGAAGTGTTAAAATCCCTATACCAGCAGCTAATGGTTCTCCACAGCCTATCAAAAACGTATATACTATAGCCTTATACTTTGAATGTAGGGTATTCTTGAGTACATTTCCTACAATTAATCCTTCTGGTATATTCTGTATTGCTATAGCTATTGCAAATAATATTCCAGTATTTTTTCCTTCAGCCTCATACCCAGCCCCTATAACAAAACCTTCTGGTATGTTGTGTATTATGTTAGCTACAACAAATATGAAATTTCCGTCAACCTTATCTTCTGGTATTTTCTTTTCTAAATAGTACATCAAAAAAGCTCCTAAAAGTATTCCAACTACAGCCTGTATATTATGACCTTGTTCAATACAAGGATATATTAAACTATAAGCCCCAGCAAATACCATTATTCCTGCAGCAAACCCAAGAAGTATATCTTCAGTTTTTTCATTTAATTTTTTTATAAATAATATAGGAACTGCTCCTACTCCAGTACAAAGTCCCGTTATCAAACTAGCAACAAAAGCACTCACCTATTTCACCTCTCTATATATTATTATCCAATATAGTTCCCATAGAGGCGAAACTTAATTCACATAGCAAATCTTTACCTTCAAATAAATTATAATTTCCAAACTATGCATAATATAGATTAAAAAAACTAAACTATCAACTATTTTTGAGCAACGGAGCCCGTTAGGACTCGTTGGCGATATGAGCTATGCGTTAGCATAAAGCGAATTTTATTTTTCTAATATATTAGCTGCATTTTTTAACATTTCTCTAATATTTAAATTATATGGACATTTTTGTTCGCAAAGTCCACATTCTATACAGTCAGATGCCTTTTTATCTAGACTTTCATATCTCTTTACAGCCCACTCTTTTAAATCATATCTAGTATAGTATCCCTCTAATAAAAATTGAAGAGGTATATTTATATTTTCAACACAAGGCATACAATATTCGCATCTTCTACAAAAACTGTTTCCTAGTTCTTCTTTTATTTTATTTATGCAATCTTTTTCTTCTTTAGTCAATTCAATTTGATCATCTAGTACAGATACATTTTCTTTTATTTGCTCAACCTTGTCCATTCCAGGTATTACAACATCTATATATTCTTTTGATATTATGTATTTAAGTGCAAGCTTTACATCAGTCAATGCCCCTCCAGCAAGTGGCTTCATTATTATAGTTCCTATTTTTTTATCATTTGCAAGCTTTAATACTTCCTCTCCTTGAGTTTCAACCATATTGTAAGGTATTTGTATTGTATCGAATTTTTCATCTTCTATAGCCTTTTTTATGACCTCTACATTATGGCTAGTTATTCCTATATACTTTATCTTACCTTGTTCTTTAGCTTCTAATAAAGCCTTATACGCCATATTATCTTCAAATAAAGAATTATATTCTTCTATTTTTACATTATGCATTTGATATAAATCTATTTTCTCACACTTTAAATTATTAATACTTATGTCTATATCTTTTTTCATTCCTTCATAGTCTCTATTAATAGATTTTGTAGCTATTATAAATTTATAGTCCTTATTTTCTATACTATTTCCTATATATTCTTCACTTACAGTATAAGCTCTTGCTGTATCTATAAAGTTCACATCATTTTTTATAAGCTCATCAATTATTTTGTCACAATCTTCTTGAGATACTCTTTGAATAGGTAATCCTCCAAATCCTACTCTTTTTATATACAAATCTGTGTTTCCAAGTCTTCTCACAAATACTCCTCCTTATAATTTACTATTTATTAATTATAACAGAGTCTTTTGTTAAAATAAAAAATTATTTATCATCTCAATTTCTTTTTTATGACCTTTATCATCATAAGGAGTCTCCAAGAAAAACGGAAGATGTTTAAGTTTTTCATGAGTCATAAACTCCATCAAAGCCTTAAAACCTATTTTTCCTTCTCCAATACCTGCATGTCTATCTTTATTGCTATTAAATGGCATCATACTATCATTAAAATGTATTACTTTTAATTTATCAAGTCCTATTACTTGGTCAAATTCATCAAGTACTCCATCGAGATTATTTACTATATCGTACCCAGCTGAGAATATGTGACAGGTGTCAAGACATACACCAATTTTGTCTTTATAATCAATCTTATCTATAATATTTTTTATATGTTCAAATTTATGTCCTATTTCGGTGCCTTTTCCAGACATAGTTTCAAGAAGTATCGTTACATTTTGATCCTCTGTTAAAGATTCATTCAAAGCATTCGCTATTCTATCTACCCCAAATTCTATGCCTCCACCTACATGACTCCCCGGATGAAAGCACATATATTCTATTTCTAGTTTGTCCATTCTCTTTATATCTTCTTTAAATATCCTTCTTCCAAACTCATATACATCATCTTTTTTACCACCAAGATTCATAGTATAAGGTGCATGAGCAAGCATTGCTCCAAAGTCATTTTCTTTTCTTATGCTTTGAAACTCAGCTATATCTTTTTCATTAAATTCCTTTGCATTACCTCCTCTTGGATTTCTCGTGAAAAATTGAAATGTATTAGCTCCTATATCTAAAGCAACTTTAGCTGCTTTTGAATATCCCTTTGCTATTGATATATGTGGTCCTATAACTAACATACAATCACTCCTCTTTAAAAATTCAATTATACCTTTAATATACCCAAAAAAAATAGACATCAACAAATTGTCGATGTCTATTTTTTTGCTTTCTTCTCTTTTCTTAAATCAGGTACTCCCATTAATGTTATATTATATGGTCTAGTATTCTCTCTATCTATTTTATCCTTACCATTTAAAACCTCAGTAATCTTTTTTTCTAAAGCATCCATTATTTCTTTACATTCGTCCTCTGTTAAGTAATACTGATTATAATGTCTTACGTGCTTAGATTTAACCTCATCATTTTCAGCTGCTCTATAAAAATCATCGCTTATCTTCTCAAATAAAGATATTGAAACTTGATTTAGTGTTCTAGCTACATTTTCATCGTAAACAGCAGAGTTTAAGATACTCTTATCCATAATAACCATTTTTGCCTTTGGAAGATAGTATTTTTCTATAATTCCAGACTTAACTTTTTCTTCTACTAATTCTAATATGCCCGCATTTAATAATGTTTTTATATGGTAATTGATTTTAGCATGCGGTTCTGATAATAATTCTGACAATTGTTTAGCTGATAAAGGCTCTTCTGCAAAAGCCTCCAGTATATCTACTCTATACGGATGAGACACCGCCTTTATTTGTTCAATATCCCTTAAAACTAATATATCCTTCATAGAATCACCTTCACTTAGTTTTTATATATTATATTATTTAATATTGCAATTGTCAAAATATTTTTTATATATAGTTTCTAGAATATGCTTAAATTCAATTTTTCTGATATACTTTCCATAACTTTTATACCTGCTATACTGTTTCCTTTTTTATCAAGAGATGGTCCAAATACTCCTACTCCAATTTTATTAGGAACAGTTCCCATAATTCCTCCTCCAACTCCTGATTTTGAAGGTATTCCAACATTTATAGCATACTCTCCAGATGCATCATACATACCACATGTAACCATAAATGTTTTTACTATCTTAGATACTTCTTCATCCATTAATCTTTTTCCAGTTAATATATCAACACCACGTGATGCAAGGTTTACACCTATTCTAGCTAAATCTCTAACCGTCACCTCAATAGAACATTGTTTAAAATATAAATCAAGCACTTCCTCTACGTTTTCAGTTAAAACTCCTTCGCTTTTTAGAAAATATGCCATAGCTCTATTTCTATCACCAGTATGCTTTTCAGACATGTAAACCTCTTCATTTACGCTCAAGTTTTCATTTCCTGAAAGTTTTTTAAAAAAGCGAAGCATCCTATTTAACTTATCAGCATTGTTTTGTCCTTTAATCATAGACGTTATCATTATAGCCCCAGCATTTATCATCGGATTATAAGGAATTGAAGGCTTTGATATTTCAAGTTTCATTATAGAGTTAAAAGGATCTCCACTAGGTTCCATTCCAACCTTAGAAAAAACCTTATCCTTTCCATTATCCATAAGAGCTAGAGCAAGAGTTATAGGCTTTGAAACACTTTGTATAGTAAATTTTTTACCGCAATTACCCGCCTCATAGATATTATTATCCATGTCTACTATACAAATCCCCAGATCATTCTTATTAGCCTTTTTTAATTCCGGAATATAAGTAGCCACATTTCCATATTCAGTATACATTTTATTATCATCTATTATTTTTTGTAATATTTTTTCCAACTCCCATTTCCCCCGTTCTATCTAATGTACCAATCTACTTCCGCCTATGAACTCTTTAAGTATAGATGTTGGTGGAATATCACCCTCATCTTCTATTGTAACAAAATATTGTAGGAATTTTAATAATCTATTGGCCTCTCTGTATTCTTTACAATTAGGATCTATTTCTTTTAACAAAGGCTCTGCATATTTTTTCAATACAGACAATTCATATACAGAAGCAGAATTAAACATAACATCTGCATTTTCTTGATATGGGAAAATATAATTTTTCTCACCACGTCTTACCATAGACCACATCTGAATAGTTCTTACTGCACTATGTCCTCTAAACTGATTATCTCTTACCATTCTTCTTATAAGCCTTACATCCGTTGTGTGTATTCTATTGTGCTCATCCAAATTAAGCTGAGTTAAAGCACTCACATATATCTTAAATTTATGATCTTCAGAAATAGACTCCGTTAGCAAATCATTAAGACCATGTATTCCCTCTATTATTATAGGTTGCTCCGAATCTACCTTTAACGAATTTCCTCTATACTCTCTTTTGCCAGTCTTAAAATTAAAATAAGGAACTTGTATTTCTTCTCCATTTATAAGTTTTTGTAAATCGTCATTGAAAAGATCTAAATCAATAGCATAAATAGACTCAAAATTGTGATTACCATTTTCGTCTTTAGGTGTATCCTCTCTATTTACAAAATAATCATCTAATGATATTGATACAGGACTTAGCTTATTAACTCTCAATTGTATAGATAACCTTTGTGCAAAACTAGTCTTACCTGATGATGATGGCCCTGAAATCAATATAACCTTGCTCTTTTTCTTGTTCTTAACTATCATGTCAGCTATTTGAGATATTTTCTTTTCATGAAGAGCCTCTACAGTTCTTATAATATCTCCATACTTTCCATCTTCAATCAAACGATTTAACATAGCAATCTTATGAACATTCATTATCTTAGCCCATTCCTCTGCTTCTTTGTAAACTTGTGCAAGCTTCGGTTGATCTATAAATTTAGCTACCTTATCTGGATGATCTTTTTTAGGTCCAAGTATAACAACTCCAGGATTATAGTATTTCAAATCAAATAATTTTAAATATCCTGTAGATGGAACCATATAACCATAAAAATAATCTTTTATCCATCCACATTTATATATACTTACAGTATCTGATTCTTTATATCTAAATAAATCAGCTTTCGCATTTTTCTCATTAGTCTCAAATATTTTTATAGCTTCTTCTATAGAAAGCTTTTTCTTTTCTATAAGAACATCCTCATCTATTATTTGTCTCATTCTAGTTTTTACCTTATTTATATCTTCCTCATTTATATCTCTATCATAATTTATTTCACAATAAAGCCCTTTTCCCAGGGAATGTTCAACAGATACTCTACATCCTGATAACATCTCCTCACAAGCCCTTATAAACACAAAAGATAAACTTCTCATATAAGTTCTAATTCCATCCTGCTTTGTTAAATCTACAAATTCAACATTACAAGCCTTATCAACTTTATAAGTTAATTCTCTAAGATTGTTATCTACAACTCCAAGTACTATAGTAGCATCGTATTTATTCTCATAATCTTTACTTATTTCAAGCAGTGTAGTCCCAATCTCATACTCTCTAATATCATCCATTATATTAATTTTAACTTTATTCACATTATCATCTCCCTTACTTTTTTAGAATTCGTATAATAATATATGTGCAAAAAGGGAGCAATTGCTCCCTTCTTCTACTTTTTAGATATTTTTTTGTATAAATCGAAACTTTCATTTAAATATTTAGTGTTCATTTCAAAAACTAAGTACTTATTGTTTTTAATTTCTAGTATTTCTTCTATGTCTTTTTTAGTTAACAATCCATTTTCACTAAAACCCAAATGCAAGTCTTCACTTCCGTCATTATCACTCAAATGAACCAACCTTATATTATCAGATAATCTATTTAAATAATCGTCTTTATTTATAAGATTATGCCCTGTATCATAACAAAATCCCAAATTATATTGTGTCACATTTTTAAACAAATATTCAAAATCGGATGCTTTGTTTCCGAGATTAATCAAATCTCCATTTTTAGAATATGTATTTTCAATATATATACCTACATCATCTATGTTATTTAAAAGTTTTAAAAGAAAGTTTATGGTGTTATTTAGATACCCAATCCTATTATTTTTAACCTTATTTTTAAGACCATATCCTAAATGTAAATTATAATATCTTACATTTAATATTTTCCCTTTTTTGTAGTTTTCATGAAAATAATCAAGCCAAAACTCATTCGCCATTTTTATGGGATCACAAGTGTTAAGCTCCATAGGCATATGAATGCCTATTGATATATCATTTTTTATTAATTCATCCTTATTCTGATATAAATAATTCCAATCCTCAAGATTGTCTATTCCAACTTCTATATGATTAAATCTTAACTTTTGGCATATTTTTATTTTTTCCTTTATTTCATATGCCATGGAAGAGAATCCGATTCTCATATCCATAATTATTTAAATAAACCTATTTTATTAAACGGATAAAGTCTTATAAAAGCTCTCCCTATTATTTCATCTTCATCTACAAAACCAACTCTAGGATCTCTACTGTCTAAACTATTCGGTCTATTATCTCCCATAGCAAATATATGACCTTCAGGAACTACTGAATCTATCATGCCATCCGTGTAATCTCCATTTATATAGTCTTCTTTAAGTTCTACATCATTGACATACACTTTACCATTCATAACCTTAATTTTATCTCCAGGAAGACCTATAGCCCTTTTAACAAGATCCTTTTCCTTTCCATTTTCTTGTACAAGATGTGATTTAAATATAACTATATCTCCTCTTTTAGGCTCATGCATAGTATATGGTATTTTATTTATTATAAGGTAATCATTTTCTTCAAGTGTCGGATACATAGAATATCCCTTAACGAGAGTTGGTCTTATAAATAAAGTTATAAAAAAAGCCAATATACAGGCTATTCCAATAGTCTTTACCCACTCTAAAATTTCACTTTTTACTTTTTCATTCATAGTAAACGTCTCCTTTATCCCTTATATATTTACTCAGAAGTTCTATTATTATATTATTTATATCATCATATTTATCAAATTTTATATCAACATCTAATTTTTCACATGCGGTTATAAAATCATCCACAACTTCAAATGGCTTACCATATATATGTTCTATATCTTCTTTACTAACTCCTTTAAAACCATGTCCAACAGGACATTCATTTCTAAGTCTTATCAAGTTTTCTAATTTTTCACTATTGAGTATTTCTAATACTTTAGCTATTTTTTTGGTCTTTCTCATATTTTTATTTATATACCTAGTAATTCCATAAGTCAAGTTGCTAGTATATATATTATACTTCTTTTTAAGTATATTCAATATGTTTTTTTTAGATACCATATACCCTATCATCGATACCTTTGTTTTATTTGATTGGCTTTGAACAAATACATACTTAAACAATGCTTCCTTTAATCTATATATTCTTCCTAAAAAATCTATATATTCTTCATTTATCAACTTTATTTTTATATTTTCTATAAATTCAGAGAATATAGCAGCAGGTTCTCCATCCAATAAATCTATTGAATTATTTTTAAGCAATTTTATATCTTTTCTGTTTTTAATTTTAGGAGTTAACATATCAAGTTTTTTTACAGCAGTCCTAAAATCAAAATTAACAGACGATTTACAGTAACTAACTAATATATGAAGATCTCCATTGTTTATTCCAAGCTCTTCTAATATATCTAAAACCGCATCATAATTATACCTTGCCAAAAATTTTGTTATTACAAATTCATATTTTTTATCTATACTTCCCATATAATCCTCCTAAAGAAAAAGTTAATATTATATATAATATGCCTTTTATTTAGCTTATTAAAACTATTAAATTTTTGACAAACAAAATTCTTATATTAATTTTGTTTGTCAAAAATTTAATAGTTTTAATTTGAAGATTTTTAATGTACACTTTTTCCTTAATCCTAAAAAAGACCCTATAAGGGTCTTTTTCTTATTACATAGCTGGTACTTTAATTACTTGACTTGGATATATTAAATTTGGGTTGTTTAAATTATTATACTCAGCTAGTTTTTTCCAATCTATATTGAATTTTTTAGCTATCTTCCAAAGAACATCTCCATTTTTAACAGTATAGATTTGCTCTTTAACAATAACTTCTTCTTTCTTAACTTCTTCTTTCTTAACTTCTTCTTTTTTAGTATTTGCATTAAGTAATCCTTGCTTTTGAAGCTCATACACGTTTAAAGATTTAACATTTGGAGTTCTCTTATCTTCTGATGTTGGAATGCTTATCTTTCCTTCTTTAACTAAGTTGTAAACTTCATCTTTTAAAGGATTATCTAAATCCATTCCAACTATTTTCCAGTTATCATCAACTTTTGGAGTTATTTCTTTGTTTTCAGTAACATATTTGACAATAAGATTTCGTATACTTCCATCTGCATATTTTAATGAAGAATCAAAAACCTTGTCTTCTTCTTTAAAGTATCCATCTTTAACCATATTTCCAAATCTATAGTTGTTAACTGCAATAGTAAATGTCATATCATCAGTAACAGGTTGATCCTTAAACTTAAGATTAACTATTCTTTGTCCTTCTGGCTTTGATATATCTATATCGTAGTCAACACCCGAGAACATATCATAGTTATATCCTCTTATTTCAGGATTAAAGCTAACTGTAACATCTCCATCTTTATATGTATTGTAATATCTTACAGACCACTCCATATAGTCTTTTAATTGCTTTCCTGTAACCTTGACACTAATTAAAGTATTTGAATACTTGTATATATTGGCAACATCTTTTTTCTTAAAGTCTCCCTTTAAAAGATTCATATCATTCTTAAAAGCTGCTGCTGATGATATATCCGCTCCAGAATAATACATTTGAACTTCATTTATAAAGTCTATTAATGCAGTATCTTCTACTTGAGCTTTAGGTATACCTGGTAATACTTGAGTATTTTCTATAAAATCATCAGTAACATTTCCTATTACCATATTTGCATCATTTCTAGAAGTTTCATGAACGTAATTGTATTTTTTTTCAAGCTCTTTATCTGCTTTATAAGCTGTAGTATCTAAGTTTTCACTATTTTTTTCAACCACATTCCATTTTCCATTTTCTTTTTTTAATTTTAAATCTATTTTAGATATTCTATTACCATAACTCTTAGGCTCAACAACTACAGTGTCTCCTACTTTTTCACCTGCAATATCACTATGAGCATGTCCCATCACAACAGCATCAAGCTCTGGGTTTTTTTCTATTATACTTCTTGTTCCATCAAAATCTGCATATTCATTTTCAAGTCCCATATGAAATACTCCAACAAATACGTCAGCCTTACCCTTAAGTTCATTTATAACCTTTGTAGTTTCTTCAACTGGATTTCTAAATTCTAATCCTTTAAAATGATCTGGAGTTGATGATTCCCATCTAGGTATATTAGGAGTAACCATTCCTATTATAGCTACCTTAACTCCATCTTTTTCTACTATTTTATAAGCATCATAAGCTCTTTTACCATCTTCTTTATATAAGTTTCCAGCTAAAACTGTCGCATTTGAAGTTTTAACTGCTTTATCTAATGCATCAAGACCAAAGTTAAATTCATGATTTCCAAGAGTCCATGTATCATATCCTATATCATTCATAACTTCAATTATAGGATTTTTATCTTTTCCCTGGAAAAGTTCTATTGAATTATCTTGAGTAGTATCTCCTGCATCAACTAATATTACATTTTTATTATTGCTTTTAATTTCTTTTACAGCAGTTGCAACCTTTAAATATCCCGCATCAGAATCCTCTGTATCTAATGCATAATCCCACGGAAATATTCTTCCATGCATATCACTTGTTCCTAATATTGTTATAGTAGTTTCATCTTCATTTGCACTAACTACAGATGGTATAAATAAAGTTAAAATCATACTCATTATAATTAATAATGATATTCTCTTTTTCATATTTTCTCCCCCTTTATTATTTAAGATTATATACTTATATATTTATGTTTATAATTTTTTTATAAATATAATCCTATCTTTACCATATAGGATAACATTTTCCCATATTTATTTCAATAAAATTTTATGTTGACTATATATATATATACATTAAAATATAATTAGGATATAAGTAATAGCAAAGGAGGTAATTACAATAGAAAAATTTAAGGATATTTTTTATGAAATAAGCGACTTAATGCTAGGATTTTTTGTTTTATTAATTATAATCGCTACTATTGGATATCAATTTTATGGATGGTTTGATCAAGATAAGGAGTCAGTAATGAACATAAATACTACTATTGAAGATATCAATACTCCATCTGATGATAATTCAAATGAATATAATTCTAAAGTTTCTATACAAGATATCGTATATTTCCAAGTCAAATCCGGTGAATCAGGTTCACAAGTAGCCAATAACCTAAAAAATTTAGGTCTAATTGAAAACCCACAAGATTTTTTAGTAAAACTAAAAGAATTAAATCTTGAAAATTCTGTAAAAGCAAATACATATAAACTAAAAACAGAATCATCTATAGATGAAATAATATCTGTACTTACAAAATAAAAAAAGGTGCTATTATACAATAGCACCTTTTTTTTCATCCTCATATATCATTTTTTCTAATTTTTCAACAGGTACAGGTTTACTGTATAAATATCCCTGATAAGACTGACAATCTAATTCTTCCAATAAGTTCAATTGATCTACAGTTTCCACTCCTTCAGCTAACACCTTAAGATTTAAAGCTTTTGACATATCTATAATAGCCTTCATTATAGTTCTATTTACGTTATTAAAACAAATTTCATCTACAAATAATTTATCTATTTTAACCTTATCTATAGGTAAATCTTTCAAATAGCTTAACGATGAGTACCCTTTTCCAAAATCATCCAGAAGTATTTTTATACCCTTACTTCTTAATTTATTTAAAACATTGTAAACATATTCTTTATCTTCCATGGCAGCAGTTTCTATTATTTCAATACTTATATACTTAGGATCTATTTTTGTTGACTCAAATACATCTTCTAAATACGGAATAAAACTTTCCTCATGTAGTAGCTTTGGAGATATATTCACAGAAATATTTATAGGATTTTTCCCCTTATATATCCACTTTCTTATTTGAAGGCATGCAAGCTTTAATATATGTTTATCCAATGTTTTTATAAACCCAGTTTCTTCTGCTATTGATATAAAGTCATTAGGATATATCATCCCCTTTTTAGTATGATTCCATCTTACAAGGGCCTCAACTCCAATTATTTGATTTGTTATTATATCTACTTTAGGTTGATAATGTAGTACAAACTCATCCTTCTGTATCCCGATTATAAGACTTTCTGCAATATCGAATTTATTTTTTATATGACTATGCATATTATCATTATAAAACTGATAATCATTACCCTGCTTTTCCTTAGTTTTATGCATAGCTATATCAGCATTTTTCATAAGCGTTTCCATATTGTCTCCATCTTTAGGATATAAGCAAATGCCTATACTACATGTTATATGTACAGTGGTATCTTCTAATTCGAATGGTTTTCTAAATCTACGTACGATATTTTTAGAGATTTGAGCTATTTCATTTTCATTTTCAATATCATTAAGTATTATAAGAAATTCATCTCCACCAGATCTTGCCAGATAATCTTCTTCTCTAATATTTTCTTTAATTCTTCTAGCTACTTTTTTTAATATGTCATCCCCATGACTATGTCCCAAAGAATCATTTATAAATTTAAATTTATCTAAATCTACAAATAATATAGCAAATCTTTTATCATTTGATAAAGCCTTTTGGATGTTCTTTTCAATATCTCTTCTATTTGGAAGTTCTGTTAACGAATCATTAAATGCAGTATAAGTTATTTCTTTTAATAAATTTTCCCTTTCTATTATAGCTTTTACAAATCCATAAGCGATAAATATCATTCCAAATAGCAACGAAGTATTAAACAAAACATCAATTACCCAGTTATTTACTATATTGTATTCCACTATGTTTATAATATCTCCAAATAGATATATAGAGAAAAATATCCATCCAAGACTCAGATATTTCGTTCTCAACTTGACTGACATTACAAGACAAAGTAAAGATATGATATATCCTAGTGTTTTAATAATAAAATCGAATATAATAAATTGAGCATCCCCTTCAAAAGATATATTATTAAAAAACAATATATATGTAAAGAAAACACCAATCAGCAATATAATCCAATTTTTATAGAATTTCTCTTTCATAAAATCCCCCAAAATATGTTTAATTAGATTTTTTATGTTTGATTGAAGCAATATATGAATTTTTTACTTAAAATATATTATATCATCTTAAATCCACTTTACTATAAAAAAATCATAAATTAAATAATATATATTTACTATAATATCATATATTGAATAGATATATTAATTTTTTAACTTTTATTCCTTATCTATTTTATTTATAAACCCAAATCTATCTTTTGAATCTTGTGTATACTTATTCAATTTATTCAAATTTACCTTCCAAAGATATATTACATACGGTAAAAATAAAGCCATCAATATAGGCATATTAGACATAAGTATAAAATCAAATATACCATGAAGTATTATAGGCATAGTCAAAGATTTTCTCAGATATTTCTTACAAACACCTTCCTCCATAACACAGTATTTTGCAAGAGATAAATAATACCCCATAGTTACTCCATACAACATATGTGATGGAACAGAGAACAATCCTCTTCCTATTCCTACAGTAGGATTTGAGCTAAACTTAAATACAACATACATTATATTCTCTACAGTTGCAAATCCTAGTGATGCAAATGTACAATACACTATTCCATCTAGCTTTTCATTAAAATGATGACTTTTAAATGCACTCTTTAAAACTACCAATCTCTTAAAATACTCTTCCGTGCAACCAGCCACTATAAAAGCTGTGTAAAAAGGCCACATTATACCTGAAAAAATATTAAACTTGTCTAATACTCTTTCAACTATAATAGTTGGAATTACTGATAAACATCCCAATATAAATACCTTAATCAAAAGTTCTGGCGGTTCTTTATCATATCTATCCGTAAGATAAATTCCTATTAAAAGCGCAAAAGATGGCGCTATTGCTATAATCAAAAGTTTAATATTCATGATTTTCCTCCAAACATTTTATTTTATTTTATTATTTCCAAAACTCCTTAACAAAATATGATTTTTTTCATATTATATAATAATTTAATTTAGGAGGGGTAAAATGGAAATTTATAGAGTCAATAAAGGAGACAGCCTCTACGATATCTCAAATAAATTCAAAGTTTCTATAGATGATATCGTAAAAGCCAATAATCTTCCATATTATGATAAATTAGCAGTCGGAATGAATCTTTTAATACCTTCAACTTCCAATAAACCTAATAAAAAATATTTTGGATATAAAGTAGAAGTTGGTGATTTTTTATACAAGATAGCTAAAAAATTTAATGTAAATTACAAAGATATAATAAATATTAACAATTTAAAATCTCCATATGTAGTTTATCCTGGTCAAACCATTAAAATAACTAATTCCAACTCAAGACAATCTATTTCTACACTACCATTTTTTCAACCTGGAAAAGATTACGAAAAATATTATGACTATATAACACAAATATCACATGAATTAACTTATATGGCTATATTTGATGTACGAACTGATAATAATGGAAATCTATTAAGTGATATTCCAGATGGTTTATCTCAATTTATTTTAGATAATAATATAAGTCCACTTCCAGTTATAACCAATTTCGACGGAGTAAATTTTAATAAAGATTTAGCAAGAGAAGTTTTAACGAATAATATGGATACATTAATAGACAATATAGTTAATTTAACTGTAGATAACAACTATGGCGGAGTAATATTAGACTTTGAAAACCTATATTCAGAAGATAGAAATTTATTTAATAGTTTTGTAAAAAAACTATCAGATAAACTTCATCAAAATAATAAAGTTTTGGGCATGGCTATAGCCCCTAAATGGCAAGATTGGTCTGACAGACCTTGGGTTGGATTCTTTGACTATGAAGAACTAGGTAAATACTTAGATATAGCATATATTATGACTTATGAATGGGGATGGGTAGGTGGAGATCCTCAACCTATAGCCCCTCTTCCTAATGTAAAGAAAGTACTGGATTACGCTATAACCAAAATGTCTAAAGATGTAATATATATGGGAGTAAATTTATACGGATACGATTGGCTTGTTTATAAATACAAACAAGAGTCTGCAAAAACAGTAACACTTGAAAACGCATATAAATTAGCAATAGACAATAGTTCTCAAATAATGTGGAATAACAAATCTAAAACGCCATATTTTAGATATACAGATAGTAATAACGATCTTCATGAAGTTCATTTTGAAGATGCACTAAGCCAATTATACAAGCATGAACTTGCACGAGATATGAACCTTGAAGGCATTGGTTATTGGGTGTTAAACACAGAAATAGCTCCTACTTGGTATATTCTAGATGACTTATTTGAGGTTAGGAAGGTGATGTAATAATGGCTGACGGTAGCTTATTGGTTCAAGTTATAGATAAAAAAACTAAAACTCCAATACCAGATTGTAGAATTAATATTTACTCTACAGGAACTGAAACTCAACAGACTTTAGCAGAGAATGTCCCAACTAATATATCTGGTCAAACATCAATTATAAATTTACCAGCACCTGACATTAAATATTCACAAGAACCATCAGACATACAGCCTTATAGCAACTACTTAGTAGAGGTTATAAAGGATGGATATATAGATGTGATAGTAAATGGTGTTCAAATACTGCCAACGCAGCTTTCTATTCAAACAATACAACTTGATAAAATAGAAAATACTAGATTTATAAGACAAGAATCAGAAGTTATAGTTATAGGTCCAAATACATTATGGGGAGACTATCCTGCAAAGATTCCAGAAACTCCAAATAAGGTTATACCTCCCCCTTCAGGATTTGTAGTTTTAGACTACCCACAAGTTCCTGAATATATTATAGTGCATGATGGTTCTCCAGATGATAATTCTGCTCCTAACTATTGGGTTAGATATAAGGACTATATAAAAAATGTAGCATCGTCTGAAATATACTCTACATGGCCAATAAGTACAATATATGCAAATGTATGTGCTATAGTATCATTTACTCTAAATAGAGTTTTTACAGAATGGTATAGAGGAAAAGGGAAAAATTTCACTATATCATCCTCAACAGCATACGATCATAAATGGATATACGGAAGAAATATATTTGAAAATATAAGTTTAGTTGTAGACGATATATTCAATCTATATTTTAAAAGACCTTCAGATAGAAGACAGCCACTTCTTGCTCAATACTGTGATGGTGTTCAAGTTCAATGCCCTACATGGATGACTCAGTGGGGTAGTAAATATCAAGGAGACCTTGGTAAGTCTTATGATCAGATATTAAAATATTTTTACGGAAATGATATAGGATTCGATAGAGCTCAAGTAGTAACTGGAGTTCCTACATCATATCCTGGTTATACTCTAGGAATTGGCTCAAGTGGAAATGAGGTTAGAACAATACAAATGCAACTAAATAGAATATCTAAAAACTATCCTGCTATACCTAAAGTAAAGGTAGATGGTGTATACGGAGACTCAACTTCTAAAGCTGTAAGAGTATTCCAAGAAGTATTTAGATTGCCAGTTACAGGAACAGTAGATTTCCGCACTTGGTTTACAATTTCTGATATTTATGTAGCTGTAACTAAAATTGCAGAATTAAAATAAAAATCTTTTGTTAACAAAAAGAGCGAAGTATAGAACTTCGCTCTTTTTCTTTATATATTATCTTTTTTAACTTGTGATGAATATCTCCAGTTAAATGCAGATCTTATTTTTTCAAAAGCACGTCGTAAATTAAGTGAACCATATCCCCAAGATATATTAGGATATTCATCCCCTTCTCTCATATTAGCTCCTCTTATTAGATAAGTTTTAACCTTTGGAGTATACAATCTTGTATCATTTCCTTCTACAATTCCCCACTGTAACAGCAATGCTACAGCACCTGCTGCATGAGCACCTGAAGCACTTGTTCCTGTAATAGTTCCATATCCCCCACCTGGAGTAGTAGAGATTATATTAACTCCTGGAGCTACTAAATCTGGTTTTATTCTATCATCTCTAGTTGGACCTCTTGAAGAAGCTCTATATAGACTATTATCTTTATGATTATAAGCTCCCACAGTTATTCCAGCTTCTGCTGTACCTGGAGTAACTATAGTTCCATAAGGGTCTGCCTTTAAGAATTCAGTTCCTTTTGCAAGTAATTCTTTATTAGGTAAGTACATGTCGTATCTTCCATCTACAATATAATCTCCATATAATTTTATAATCCAGTTCCCTGGTTTTATATTTTTAAAAGAAATACCTATAAACTCATCTCCAGTAAGCTCATCTGGAAATTTATAAGTAATATTAGTTTCTGCACCTTCCATTGTAAATTTTACAAGTTCTGTTTCGCTTAATTTAGCTGGTATTTTATCAATAGCATCCCCAGTTGGAGAAACCAACCCTACAGATACTCTATCAGGCTTTCTACCCCAAAAGTAAACTTCTAAATCATCTTGATTTTCTCCAACTTTAAGCTCTACTTCTTGAATTTCTCCAGTATTATTAAACTTACCACTATAATGAGTTTTAGTATCTGCTTCATTTCCTGCAGCTGCAACAGCTACTATTCCTCTATTTCTACTTAATTCATATATATAATTTTCTATCATAGTTTTACCATCATGACTTCCTTCATTCGATCCTACAGATACATTTATAACTAAAGGCATCCCCCGTTCTAATGACTTTTCATATGCATATTTTATTCCAAGCATTAAATCTGAAGAATTATAATAACCACCATGATCTTCTAATTTTACAACTACAAATTCACTATCAGGAGCAACCCCTACATATTTTTCGTCTGCGCTTCCTCTTCCCCCTATTATTCCTGCTACTAATGTTCCATGGCCAGTTTCATCTTCAGTTTCTAATTTTTCTCCAGATTGAATTGCTTCATTTATATCTTCTCTTGTGTATTCTTTTCCAAATACAAATCCTTCTGGTGGATTTCCTTCTAAATTTTGATCCCATATGCTTACTATCTTAGAAGTATCATCTTCATATATAAAGTCAGGATGAGAATAATCTATCCCTGAATCAATTATAGCTACCAAAACACCTCTTCCTGTTTGAGGAATATATGGATGGTTATGAAAAAATTTAGCTCCAATTTCTTCTACACTAGTATCTATAAGAGGTACCATTCTCATAGGTCTTCTTATAGCAACTATATTATCTATTGTTTCTACCAATATTTCTGCATTAAAATAATCAGGAACATATATTACTGCATATCTATCATTTAGCTTTTGAATCTTATTTATTCCCATTTTATTTAGTTCCGCTGTTATATCTCCTTGATATTCTACTACATATTCCTTCAAATCAGTATTCTCCTCACTATATAAGTTTCTACGACTTTGTGTAGTAATATTTCTTAAATTCAATTCACCATACCCCCAAATTTCATCTGGATATTCTAAAAAACTCTTATCTCTTGTAGCATTCTTTAATATTAAAGCTTTAATTCTATCAGCATATAAAAAAGGATCATTTCCATCAACTATGCCCC
This sequence comes from Tepidibacter sp. Z1-5, assembly GCF_037844525.1. Classification (NCBI taxonomy): domain Bacteria; kingdom Bacillati; phylum Bacillota; class Clostridia; order Peptostreptococcales; family Peptostreptococcaceae; genus Tepidibacter; species Tepidibacter sp. Z1-5. The sequence continues at coordinate 127,864 of NZ_JBBMMD010000035.1, forward strand.
ACTCCATTAAAAGTGCTATGCTTCCAGCTACTTGGGGAGCTGCCATACTAGTTCCTGAAAGAGAAGCTAATCCTCCTCCTGGAAAACTAGATACTATATCCTCTCCAGGAGCTACTATATCGGGTTTAACTGCATTCCTCGATACATCACCTCTTCCCGAGAAAGATGAAGTTGTATCTGTCTTATAATCATAGCTTCCAACAGATATAACTCTTTGCGCTGTCGCTGGAGTTGTTATTGTGAGCTCTAAGCTTGGGTCTAAAAACTTGGTATTTTCACTTAATTTTTCTGATATAGGCAAGTATAAATCCACATCCCCTTCTACAACTTCACTAGCATCGATTATTATCTTCCATATCCCCTCTTGAATATATGGATTCCCTTTTAAATTAATCCTAGCCTGTTCTCTTAATGTATACGGAGTTGGTGAAACAAAAAAAGATCTCATCTTAGTATTTCCTAACATAGCGTTTATTTCTCCCGAGTTATCTCCAATATTTGGACTCGATTCCCCAGATGGATTTACGACTTTAAAGGTGAAATCATCCGCAAACTTTTTCCATATAGCAATATCAAGTTCCCTTTCCCCAGGTCCTACAGAAAATTCAATTGGCTTTGATACATCTTCTTCAAGCTTTACATACTTATGATGTCCCTTATCACCTTCATTTCCAGCTGCAACAACAATAGATGTTTTCCATCTTTGTGACATATCATCTAGATACTCTTCAAATAAAGAAGTTCCATCATGAGGTCCTTCATTAGTTCCATAACTTATATTTATAACCACAGGTCTACTCAATTTTTCCGCTTCATCTATTATATACTTTACAGCCCTCATAAACTCTGTCGTTCTAGCAAACGACTCTATTCCTTTACTACCCACCTTAACAGCTATTATATCGGAATCTGGAGCTATAGAAGATGCTATTCCTGCTACATGTGTTCCATGACCTACCTGATCCATAAAAGGAATACTTTCGCCTCCCTCAAGTGCTTTATTAATATCTTCATTAGTATAAACATATCCCTCTTTAAATCCATTAGGGGGATTACCATCTCCTGTTTGATCCCATATGCTTATTATCTTTGATGTAGAATCTTCATTAATAAAATACGGATGTCTATAATCTATTCCAGAATCTATAATTCCTATTATAACCCCATCGCCAGTAAGACCTGTCATACTTTTGAAAGAATCTATTCCACTTGCTTCAGAACTTGTCAAGCTCGGTCCTAAAACAAAAGGTCTCTCTATATATTCTATCTCTTCATAATCTAGTAATTTAAGTATATCCTCTTCTTTTAAAGTAATTATTGCAAACCTTTCATTCAAAAGCTCAACATCTGCATCTAATTCTTCTTCTATTTTTAATAAATCACCATGATATTTAACTATAACCTCAAAATCCAATCTATTCCCTCCTTATCATGAGAATTAAAGCCTATATTATAATTGTATGTTTAAAAATCAAAAACAAGCTTTTAAATATCTTTTTTTAGGATATAAATATAAATAAGATATGTATAAAGGAGTGTTAAAAAATGAGTTTTAATAAAATAGATGATAAAAATAATGAAAAACCTAACAATCCACATAAAATTTTAATATTTGGCTATTCTAATCAAGATATGATTAAGTTTGAAAGTTTATTCAAAAATATAGGTGAAAATAATTTTGTATTTTTAAACAAATCGAATTTGAGTCAAAAAGTGTATGATATAATTAATTCAAACAACATAACTGAAAGCAATACTTCAAATGAAGATTTTCCAAATATACCTTTTATACTTTTAAGTGGTTTTTCTCATAAAGAAATTATGAATTTCTTTAATTTTATAAAAGAAAACAATTTCCCCAAACCTCTAGTAGCATTACTAACGAAAACTAATAAATCATGGTTTCTAAAGGATTTAATAAAAGATGTCTATCAGGAACATACTATTATGAAAAATAAAAAAATAAATACAAGTATATGAAATATAAAGTTTGACAATACTAAGTATACGTGTTACTCTATATAAGTAATATAGTTACAGAATATGAGTAACGGAGTTACAGAATAATTTTTTTGGAGGATTTTTAAATGAAAACAGGAATAGTTAAATGGTTCAATAGCGAAAAAGGATTTGGTTTCATAACAGTAGATGGTGGAGAAGACGTATTCGTACATTTCTCAGCAATCCAAACTGATGGATTCAAAACTTTAGAAGAAGGACAAAAAGTTGAATTCGAAGTAACTGATGGACCTAAAGGACCTCAAGCTGCTAACGTAAGTAGAGTATAATAAATAATTATATATTTTAATATATATTTATTTCAAGGAAAACCTAGATTATTCTAGGTTTTTTCTTTTTTTTGTAGTTTTTTTTAATAAAAAAGCCAACTTAGAAAATTCTAAGCTGGCTTTTTCATTTAACTATTCGGGTTTGCATCAATAACATATTTAGCTATGTTAGAAGCATGATCTCCTATTCTCTCCATATTACTTATTAATTCCAAGAAAACTATTCCTGATTCTATATTGCATTTATTGTTATTTAATCTATATATATGATTCTTTCTATATGCTTTTTCCATCTCATCTATTTCTTCTTCTATCTTTAATACACTTAAAGCCAAACTAATGTCTGCATTTTTCATAGAATCAAGTGATGTCTTATATGCCAACATAACCTTTTCAAACATAATCTTCAAATCTTCTATAGCACTATCAGAAAAAGATATGTCTTTTTCTATAACTTCTACTGCAAGCTCAGCTATATTGTCAGCATGATCTCCAACTCTTTCTATGTCTCCTATAGTGTGGAACAACGCATCTATTATTTCTCTATGTTTTACAGATACATCTTTATTCGATAGTTTCATTAAGTATTCTGTAAGAATTTTTTGTAACTCATTTATTTTTCTTTCTTTTTCAAATGTTGCATCTGCATCTTTTCTAGATTTACTTAAGAATGCATTCATAGAGCATTCCAATGATTTTCTAGCCTTCTTACCCATTCTCAAAGTCTCTCTTACAGAATTCGAAAGAGCTATTGATGGAGTTTCAAGAATTCTATCATCTATATATTTAGTAATCTTATATTCTCTTTCATCTTCTTTTTCCGGTATTATAGTCATAGCAATTTTTACTATGAACATTGCGAACGGGAATTGTATTATAACATTTATAATATTGAATAGAGTATGAGCATTAGCTATTTGTCTTGTAACATCAGTAGGATCTAATTTTGTTACAAGTGCAGTTATAGGAGTACTTAAAATAAAAGCAAATATAGTAGTACCTATTACATTGAATGTTAAATGCATGATAGCTGCTCTTTTTGCATTCTTACTAGCTCCTATACTCGATAAAAGAGCAGTAACACAAGTTCCTATGTTCTCTCCATATAAGATAGGAAGTGCTGATGATAATGGCATTAAACCTTCAGATGCAAGAGCTAAAAGTATACCCATAGAAGCACTACTACTCTGAACTATTACAGTAAGTCCAAATCCCATTAATATTCCAAGAAAAGGGTTGTGCCCAAAGTTTACTAATGCATCAGTAAACGCCTCAACCTCTCTTAAAGGCTTAACAGCTTCCTTCATAAAATCCATACCTATAAATAATATACCAAAACCTATTAATATCTCTGCAAATTTCTTATTTCGTTCATTAGATGAAAATAAATATATTATCATCCCAATTCCAACAGCAACTGGTGCTATCTCTGTTAATTCAAAAGATACAAGCTGAGCTGTAACTGTAGTACCGATATTGGCTCCCATTATAACTCCTATAGCTTGAGTTAATTGCATTATTCCAGCATTAACAAATCCAACTACCATAACAGTCGTCGCACTACTACTTTGTATAACAGCAGTAACAAATGTTCCAACTAAAACAGCCATAAATCTATTCTTGGTTAACATTTCTATTATCTTTTTTAATTTTTCTCCTGCTGCTTTTTGAAGTCCTGCAGCCATTAGATTCATTCCATATAAAAATAATCCAAGACCTCCAATTATCCCGAATGCTATTTCTACAGCCATATTCTTCCTCCTCAATTGTGTAATCAGAATTTTTAATAATTTTATAAAATTACGACCTTCTTAATCTTACCAAAATAAAATATTAGTATTGTTAAGTTTGAGTTAAATATAAGTTAAGAAAGAGTTAAAAAAATTATGAATATATTAAATAAAAGTCTATAATAGTTAATAATAGGTTAAAAATATATAAAATATATATTTTTATCATTTTAATAGTATTTGAATTTTATTATAAAATATGCTACTTATATAACACAAATAAAAACACCTATAAACAAAATCGTTTATAGGTGTTTTATCCGAAAGATAAGAACTCTACAGTTTCTGGATTGGCTCAGCTAAAAATTCAGCCGGAGTAAAAACTCCATTTGAATTAAGTTTGGTTTTATCTATGCTATTTCTTCTTCGAAGAATTCCTCATCTACATATTCTATTGTAATTCCTAAGTATCCATATACTATAGCCACTATAGGATTAATTAAATTTAAAAATGCAAATTGCATATAAGCAAACGGATGAACTCCAAGTGTTGTTGACATGTAAGCTCCACATGTATTCCATGGAATCAATGCAGATGTTAGAGTTCCTGAATCCTCAAGCGTTCTAGATAGATTTTTAGGATGTAATCCTCTTTTTCTATATGCATCCTTATACATTCTACCAGGAACAACTATAGATAAATATTGATCTCCAGTAACTAAGTTAGTGAATATACAAGATAATACAGTAACAAGTATTAATGAACCTGTACCTTTTGCTAGTTTTAATATACTAGCTGCCATACATTCAAGCATACCTGTACTTTCTAATATACCACCAAAACTAAGTGCACATAATATTAATGATACTGTTCCCATCATACTATCAAGTCCACCTCTACTCAATAGCTGATCTACAACATCAACTCCAGTATTGGATACAAATCCACTTTGAGCCGCTACTAAAATAGATTCAAGACCTGCCCCTTGAAATGCAACCGCAAATATACCTCCTATTATAGTTCCACATATAAGTCCAGGTATCGCTGGAACCTTGAATACAACAAGGGCTATAACTAAAAGCGGTGGTACTAATAACATAAAGTTTATATTAAACTGATTGTTTAAAGTATTAAGTATTAAATTAATACTCTCAGAATCAACATCGCCTCCAGAATACTTAATACCAAGTATTCCATAAAGTACAAGTGCCATTAAAAACGAAGGCCCTGTTGTATATATCATATGTCTTACGTGATCAAATAACGTAGCTCCAGACATTGCAGGTGCTAAATTAGTTGTATCTGATAAAGGAGACATTTTATCTCCAAAGTAAGCACCAGATATTATAGCTCCTGCAATCATAGGCTCTGGCATTCCAAGTCCTTTACCAACACCAACAAGTGCTATACCTACAGTACCAACAGTAGTCCAAGAAGATCCAGTTGAAAGTGCTACCACTGCACATATTATAGCAGTTGCAACTAAGAATACAGATGGTGATAATATCTGAAGTCCATAATATATCATTGTTGGAACAACACCACTTAATATCCAAGTACCTATAATAGTTCCTATTATCATAAGTATTAATATGGCTTGCATTCCCATATTTATACTTTTTAACATTCCATTTTCTATTTCTTTCCAAGTATAACCTATATAAGTTGCAACAATACCAGCAACAGCAGATGCCGCTATTAACGGTATGTGTGGAGATGCCTCAAATTTAAATACTGCTACTGCTAAAAATAATACCAATGAAATTATCGGTATAAGTGATACTCCTAACGTTATACGTTTTTTTTCACTCATAAAAACCCCCTAATTTTTCACGTAATATTCTGTCTATTAAGTTTTCTTTTTTTGCTCATTCACATATCATAAAATAAATGAGACTTTTAATTTGATTCATATTATTTTATTAATTACTCAAATTCATTTTTATAATATTTTTTAATTAAACACCCTCTTATTATAAGTTTTTTATACAATCTTTTCATCCATTATACATGTTTAATAAATTTTTGTCAATATCCGACATCTTTTCTGACTTCTTAAAATTTTTACTTCAGTACCTGAGTTTAGTTTTTACTTTTAATTTTCTTTATTTTAAAATAAATCATAGTTTGAAATAAAAAAATACCTATAGAATAAGGACTTTTTTTAAGTGTCTTATCTATAGGTACCATTTTAATATGAAAGTCTTTTTTTATTAATTAAAAGTTTTGCTTCATTCCGTTTCCTTTTCTTTGCCCTTGTCTTTGTCCATTGCCTTGTTTATTTCCACTTTGATTATTTCTATGAGTTTCCTTTATTCTATCTGCTGTATCTTGAGATATTATTCCAGCCTCTACAATATCTGTTAAGCCTTCTCCCCTTTGTTTATGATTTTCTGTAAAATATGCTTTTCTTTCTTCTGGTGTCATATCTTTAATTTTTCCCATTTCTAATTGTCTTTCTTCTGCTTTTTCAGCACTAAACTTTATCCATTTATCAGCTTCATCTTGAGTTATTATACCATCTTCTACTAGTTTATTTACTCTATCTTCATGCTTTTCTTTATTTAAATCCACCTTCATTTGATGCATCTTATCTTGTATTTCATCAGCTCTTTCTTGAGTTAAAACTCCCTCTTTAACTAATTGTGAAATTCCTCTATCTTTAATTTTATTTTCCTTCATATATTCAAATTTTTCTTGTCTTGTCATATCCTTAGTAGCTTCTTGCATTTGCTCTCTTTTTTGTTCACGAAAATCATTTAATTTATCTGCTTCTTCTTGAGTCATAATTCCTTTTTCAACCAAAGTATCCATATCTTTATTGACGCTATTTCTATTTTGTTTAAAGTTACAATCTCTAAAACCCATGCCTTTATTCATTTGATTATTAAAAGGTGCTTTACTTGTAGTATTTAAACTATTCAGCTCATTTGCAAAAGCCACTCCAGCAACAGATGATAATAATGTTCCTCCTATTAAAACTCCACTAAGTAATTTTCTTGTTCTTGAACTTGTTTTCATTTTCATTTCTCCTTTCAAATTCATAGATTTGATTTCTTAGCTTTATTCTAAAGAAGTTTTGTCACAGTTTTGTTACAATAATTTAAACCTTTTATACATTTTTTAATAAAATCTGTATAAAAGGTTTTTAAATGTAAATAATATAACTAATCTACTGTGGTATTAATGCATTTTCATTAATTCCTAGATTAACTCCATCAACGACCTCCCCCCTGTTGATGGAGTTTTTATTTTATGTATCCACTTTATGCATTCATCGTGTATATTATCTTTTCCTAGTATAGCAGATATAACTGCATATCCTTGAACATCACAAGCAATTAGAGAAGCTATGTTATCTAATTGAATGCCTCCAATAACCACAATCGGAATACCAACTTTTTTTCTTATATTTTTAAGTTCTTCTATACTAACACTTTTAGCATCAGACTTGGTAGTTGTATTAAACATTGCTCCAACTCCAATATAATCTGCTCCGTTTAATTTGGCTGTCTTAGCTTCTTCAACATTGGATACTGATACTCCTACTACCATATCATTACCCACTATAGATTTCACATAAGAAACAGGTATATCACTTTGACCTACATGAATTCCATCGGCATTTGATATCATAGCAATATCAACTCTATCATTTACAATAAACATAGCATTATACTTTTTAGTCAGCTTTCTCAACTTAATTGCTTTTTGTAAAAACTCAGCTCCAGTTGCATACTTTTCTCTAAGCTGAATCGTCTTAACTCCGCCTCTCAATGCATCTTCTATACATTCATAAAAATCTCTTCCATCTAATATATTGCTATCAGTTACTATATAAAGACCATAATCCTTCATATTTCTATCCCCTCTTTTAATAGATACTCTGATATTTTCATATAGTCTCAACCTTTCCAAAATCTCGTATTTTATCTTCAGTTAGTTTATATATATTATCAAATAGATTTACTTTAAATGATCCAATTGCAACCTCATCTTTATCTGCTAGCTCACCTGCTAATGACATACATAATGTTCCCATAATAGCAGCATCCATACTATTATCACTAACCCCTAAAAAACTTCCTATCAAACTGTTTATCATACATCCTGTTCCTGTTACACTCTTTAACTTAGGTGTTCCATTATATATTTTCACAACCTTATCAGAGTCTACTATAACATCCGTTTTTCCTGTTATTGACAATGTTGTCTTTAACGTTTTACTAATTAGTTTTAGTTGATTTATATCATTACATTCTTCATAAGAATCAACGCCTTGACCATTAACAGCTTGACCACCTATAAACTTAATCTCAGCCATATTACCTTTGATAACGTCAAACTTAACCTCTCCTAAAAGAATTTTCACAAGTTCCTGTCTTTGCTTTGATGCAAATACTCCAACTGGATCTAGTACAAGCTTTTTTCCAACTTTATTTGCATATTTAGCTGCTTTTACAAATAAATCTACGTGAGCAGTATTCATAGTTCCTATGTTTATAACAACCGAACTTGCAATGTTTATTACATCTTTTAACTCTTCATGCGAATAACTCATTAAAGGACTTGCACCTATTGCCAAAGTTATATTTGCACAATCATTTATAGTAACTTCATTAGTGTAATGGACTACTAATGGAGATATTTTTTTTACTTTATTTATTAATTTATACACTATTGATTTCCTCCTTTATCAAATTCATAAAAATGATGAACAGGCCCAATACCATGCCCTATATCAAAACTATTTTCTATAGCCTTTGTTATATATTCTTTACTATTTCTAACAGCTTGCTTTACATCATATCCATGAGCTAATTGAGTAACTATAGCTGATGATAGTGTACATCCTGTTCCATGAGTATTCTTTCTATCAAGCCTTTTAGATTCAAATAATTCACATACACCATCACCCATCAACAAATCAACAGCATCACCATCTAAGTGTCCACCTTTAACCAATACAAACTTAGGTCCAAGCTCTAGTAACTTTTGAGCAGCCTTTTTCATATCTTCTAAGTTTTGAATATGTACACCCGTTATCTCTTCAACTTCCATTGTGTTGGGAGTTATAATATAAGCCATTGGTATTAAGTAATTTATAAGATTTTTTTTAGCTTCTGGTTTTAATAGAGAATATCCACTCTTTGAAATCATAACTGGATCTATTACCAGATTATTAATTTCGTATTTACTTAATGTGTCTGCTATTTCTTTTATTATCTCAGGACTTGAAACCATTCCTATTTTCAAAGCCTTTGGATTAATATCTTCAAATATAGCTTCTATTTGTTTTTTTATTATCTCTTTGCTAATCTCCTCTACAGCGAATACCCCTTTAGTATTTTGAGCTGTAATTGCAGTTATAACACTCATTCCATACGTTTTAAGAGCACTAAATGTTTTTAAATCCGCTTGAATACCAGCTCCTCCAGATGAATCAGATCCTGCTATTGTAAGTACTGGTATCCTATAATTATTTTTAACATTAATCAAAAAAAGTCCCCCTTTTATTAAAAAACTAGGGGGACTCATCTATACAAATAAGTAATTTTATAAAAAAAAAATTGTATTCATAACGAATACAATTAATATATATAGTAAAACCATATAATTATAACTTCCCTACGTTGGTACTAACCAAATCAGGTTTAAAGAGTTAATAGATAAATTCTATCTCTCAGCCAAAAGGCACCCCTAGCTTTCTATTTAATTTTTCAAACATTTACCAAAGTCTGATTTAATTATACATCAAATATATTATTTTGCAAATATATTATTTATCTTTACATAATCGCTTACACAATCCAGCCTTTTTATTACAAGTAACCTTGTTTAGTCCACAAGAAGGACAAGAAACCTTATCTTGGCTATATTGTATGTTATACTCATTCCCACAATCCATACATTTAAACTTACAATGCTTTGTTGTGTAATGTCCTCCGCTTATTCTTATAGCCTTTCCTTCTGTCAATGATACCGCTACTTTTTTACGGGCACTGTCTATTATATTTTGAAATGTCTGTCTAGAAACTTGCATTTTTTTTGCACATTCTTCTTGATTCAATCCCTCTATATCCTTAAGTCTCATAGCTTCAAGCTCTTCTATCTTTATTTCAACTTCCTCTATATCACATTTTTGTTTCCCAACTGGAACAAAATAATTATTTTCCGGAAAAAATTCTACCGTCCTAACCTTTGTAGGTCTCGCCATATCTATACCTCCCTGTACTGTATAATATTTTTAATTATATCATTACCTTTTAATTATTCAAAATGTATATACAGGGATTTTTATTTTTATCCGTTACAGTTTCCTTCATGTGCATGCTCTGTACATACACTATTAGTTGACTTTAAGTTACCCTTTATATAATTTTCTACTGATTTATCTGCAAGACCACTTGCACCAACTACAACCTCTATATCATTTTCTCTGAATAAATCTTGAGCTGTACCTCCCATGCCCCCAGCTATTATAACATCAACATTGTGTTCCTTTAAAAATACTGGTAAATATCCTGGTTTATGTCCTGGATTTTGTATAAACTCATTTTTTAATATCTTACTATCTGCTACTTCATATACACTAAATCCCTCACAGTGTCCAAAGTGTCCACTAACCATTTTATTGTCACTCGCAACTGCTATCTTCATTTTAAATACCTCCTAATTTTTTTATATTACTCCACATAGTTTGTATAGCTTCATTGGCTATACTATCCTTATACAATGTTATTGGTTTTAATTCATTTATAGATTTAACTATAGTTTCATCATATGGAATTTCTCCAACCAATTGTATATTCTTAGTCTTTATAAATTCTTGTATATTAAAACTCATATCTTCATTTATATCGTATTTGTTTATACATACCATAGTAAGTATCCCAAAGTGTTCACATAAAGATACTACTCTCTTCAAATCTTCTAGTCCTGATTTTGTAGGTTCTGTAACAATTAGAGCCAGATCTGCTCCTGTAATCGAAGATATTACCGCACATCCTATACCTGGAGACCCATCTATTATAACCAAATCATTGTTTTCATTAAATTTCTTGGCATTTTTCCTAATGTCTGAAATAAGTAGTCCTGACCCATCACTTCCTATTTCCATCTTAGCTCTTGATATTATTCCATTATCTAGCTTTGTTATAAATGTTTGGGCAGTTTTTTCATCCTCTAATTCTATAGAGTTATAATCACATACATGTGTACAAGCTCCACATCCTTCACATAAAAATTTGTCTATATTGAAGTTTTTTATCGCATCAAACCTACATATATCTTCACACTTTGAACACTCTACACACGAAGATTTATCTATAGTGGCTTTTTTTCCCTTAAAAAAATCTTTCTTTTCCACATCTTCTCCATTGTAATAAAGATATAAATTAGGTGCATCCACATCACAATCTACTCTAACTACTTTTTCATTTAATTCGCATAATGCAGTTGCAATTGTAGTCTTTCCTGTTCCACCTTTACCACTTAGTACAACTAATTCCATGAAAACACCCCCTTTAGACTTTGGGATATTTCATCGAATATATTCTTGTACTTCAAATCATCGTATAAAATGTCTCCTTTTGAGTATATCCTAGCAATATCCTTGCTATAAGGTATGCTTCCTATTATATCTATATTTTCATATTCACAATATTTTCTAACTATATTATTTTCTTCATTGTCTTTGTTTATGACTATTCCAAATGGTACATTAAACATTCTGACAAGCTCAACGGCCATTTTAAGATCATGAAGTCCAAATTCAGTAGGCTCAGTTACTAAAACTGCCAGATCTGCATACTTTAATGAATTAACTACATTACAAGATGTTCCAGGTGGACAATCTATAATATTAACATCAGTTTCAATATTATTTAAAATCGTTTTTAATATAGGTACTGCCATAGGCTCACCTATATTTAAAATACCTCTGGTGCATTTTATATCTGATTTTTTACCATATTCTATTTTTCCAATCTCTCTAAGCTTATATTTTATAGCCCCCGATTTACATACTATCTCACATGCTCCACATGAATGGCATAACTTATCAAACACCATGATTTCATTCTTCACATTTACCAAAGCATTGAAATTACAGTTTTTTACACATTCTCCGCATGATATACACTTATCGTAATTTATATCAGGATATTCTACTGAAACACTATCTATTTTCTCTATATTAGGTTGCAAAAATAAAAATCCATTGGGCTCTTCTACATCACAATCTATATAATTGGCATTTAATGCAAGTGATATATTCGTTGAAACTGTAGTCTTTCCCGTTCCACCTTTTCCACTAAGCACAGCTATATTCAAAGTAACTCCTCCTTACACATTCATGCCATGATGAGCCTTACCTGCTACTTCAATTTGTTCAAGTTCTCCTTTGTTTAACATGCTTAAAGCTTCTTCAACAGAAACCTCACCACATTTATAAGCTTTTATGTTTGCTTTTTGAAGTATCTTAAATGCATTAGGACCAAGATTTCCTGTTATAACAACATCTATATTTTCATCTATAATCTGTTGTGCAGCTGATACACCTGCACCTGATCCAGATATTTGCCCTTCATTTTTCACAACATTTATTTGTTCTTTTGCTTCATTGTATATTTGGAAGTAATTGCATCTTCCAAATCTTTTATCTAATAAAGCGTCTTTATTTTCTTCAAAAGATGATACAGCTATATTCATAGTAATCACTCCTTAATTAGTGGCCTTTTGTAATATTTTACTAGCTATATTTTCCATAACCTCTTTAACATCTTTATCTAGACGTTTATCAGTATTTTTCTCAAGTCCACTTACACTTTTAACCATAGGAAGTTCTCCTAAAAGTTCAAGATCCATACCCTCTAAGAACTTATCAGTTTCCTCATCACTAAATAACTTTATTCTCTTATCGCAATCAGGACATTTTATATAACTCATATTTTCAACTACACCATATATATTTATATTCATTTGTTTTGCCATACTTACAGCCTTTGACACTATCATAGAAACCATATCCTGAGGAATGGAAACCATAACAACCCCGTCAATAGGAATTGTCTGCATAACAGTAAGCGCAACATCTCCTGTTCCTGGTGGCATATCAATTATTAAATAATCTAGTTCTGCCCAATATGTATCTGTCCAAAACTGCTTTACAACTCCTGCAATCATAGGCCCTCTCCATATTACAGGTTGACTCTCATCCATCAATAGATTAAGAGACATTACACTTATATTATCTTTAGTCTTAGCTGGATACATTACATTATCAGTTACCATAACTTTTTCTTTACTAACGCCTAAAAGTCTTGGAATACTAGGACCTGTTATATCTGCATCAAGCACACCAACCTTGTATCCTTCCTCACTCAAATGCTTAGCTAAAAGTGCTGATACTGTAGATTTTCCTACTCCACCTTTTCCACTCATAACGCCTATAATTTTTTTTACATTACTTAATGAATTGTATTCTAACATACATGTAGCTTTATCTTTAGAGCAAGTTTCACCACTTGGACAAGTATTGCATTCTCCCATGTATTTCATCTCCTCGTTTTTATTTTGTTGGCATATGCCACTTTCAGTATACCCTCATTTTATATTATTGTCAAATGCCAATAACTTTTATTCAGAAAATTTCTTATCTATATTTCACATAAATAAAAAAACCTGCATTTTAGACCTTGTTTAAGTCTCAAAACGCAAGCTTTTTATATTTATTTAACTATTCAACTTTAAATCTTTCTACATTATTTTGAAGTTCTCTAGCTAATTCATTTGATGTCTGAGCTAAGGACATTATCTCTTGTATAGAAGCTAATTGTTCTTCTGTTGAAGCAGAAACTTCTTCTGTTCCTGCTGAATTTTCTTCTGTTATTGCTGAGATATTTTGTATAGAATCGATAATAATTTCTTTATTATTTGAAATATCATTACTAACCTGTTTTACTTCTATTATTTTTGATACAAGTTCCTGTAACTTATATTCAATTTTTTTAAATACATTACCTGTATTATCAATAGCTTTATCATTACTTTCTGTCATATGATCTACTTCATTCATTATACTTACAGCATTCACTGCTTTCATTTGTATGTTGTTTATTATTTCATTTATATCCTTTGTTGCATTTCCTGTATTTTCTGCTAATTTCCTAATTTCTTCTGCAACTACTGTAAATCCTTTACCTGCTTCTCCCGCTCGAGCTGCTTCTATACTTGCATTAAGAGCTAATAAATTGGTTTGTTGTGAAATCTGAGTTATAAGATTTGTAATACTCTCTGCGTTTCCAGTTGCAATGTTTACTTCTTCAATAATACTCTGAACATCTCTATTCTTCTTTTTACTGTTTTCTGTTTTTTCATATAAATCAGATATAATAATACTACCTTCTTTACATATTTCATCCGTTTCATTTGTTAAACATACAGCTTCATTAATAACCTCAGTACATATATTAATTTTCCCACCCAATTCCTCTGTACTAGTTGCAACTGATTGAGCATCTTTTGCTTGTTCTGATGAACTTAATGCTATCTGTTCAACCGACTGAGCAATAACACTCATAGCTTGATTAGATTGATTAGTAATTTCAGCTAAACTATCCGAATGGTTCGCCATTTCATATGAGCTATTTTTAATATTACCTACAAGATTCTTTAATTCTTCCTGCATCATTTTAACCGAGTTAGCTATGTATCCTATTTCATCATCATATTTTAATATATTCGAATCAATAGATTGTGTAAAATCTCCTTCTGCAATCTTTTGAATATGACCAGAAGTTATTTTTAATGGCTTGATAGAATAACCAATTACAAAATATAATATTAGAGCAACTACTAAAATTATAACTACTGCTAATATAAGACAAGTTCTGATAATATCATTTTTAGCACTTGTTAAAGAATCTAATGATAATCCTATATCAATAGAACCAACATGTTTTCCATCTTCATAAAATGGAATCTGTACATCATACGCCCAAATATTTAAGTCTTTATCAAACCACTTATTTGAAGCCGCCTTTCCGTTTATAGCTGCTGATTTTGTTACATCATCATCATATACTTTACCAACTAACTCTTTAGTTCCAGCAACTGCTACACCTGTTTTATCAATTTGTACAGCATATAATACATTTTCATCTTCAGTTAATTCCAGAAGTGTATTTTGAATATTAACATTTTTTTTGAACTCTTCTATTATATCTACAGAAACACCCGCCTGTACAAAATACCCATTGCCTAAACTAATGCCCCCAAACTTATAAAGTTTTCCATCTAGCGGATTCTCTCTTGCTTCCTCCAAATAAAAATCTGAGCTTCCATCAAACACAGTGTCCATAGCGTGTCCAACAGGATATTCCCAACCTATATTAGCAGGAACATTAGAATAGTCTATAATTCTATCTGGACCTATAATACTTATCTCCGATATACCTAAATCAGAAACTAGTTGAACTATCTTTTCATTAGAAACATTATTAGTATCTATATACTTTATCATAGAACAAGAAGTTATAATTTTGTTATCTATTGTATTTTCTAATACCTTTTCAATCTCTTTAATCCCCTCTATTTCATGTTCTATCTGCTCAGCTAAATTCATACCACTCTTTGTTATTTCATCTTCTAGCTTATCATTAACTGTTTTTATAGATGTAACCATAAGAATTGAAATAGAAATAAAAAATAAAACTAACACAATACTTATAACTTTCCATTTAAATGTGAATTTAGTTAATATATTGTCAATCATTTATATACCTCCCTCTTTATAATTATTTAATGTATAATTCTCATTATATTTAAAAAGAAAATATTTTTCAATGCAAAATGTCTGATATTTTGCAGAATTCTGTAACTTTCAATATTTTAGTCATATATATTGTAAATATATAATTTTTTAAAATTAATACTATATTTAAACTTAATAAAATAACAATTCTAACAACGCCAAGATAACACTTGGCGTTGTTAGAATATCAATGTCTAAAATAACGATCACCAGCAGAAATATCCATAACATTAGTAATAAAGTTAAAAGAATCAGTAATATCTTTAACCTGTACTGCAATATTTTTATTAGTTCCAGAAGTACCATCACCCAATTGTCCATTGCAGTTATTCCCCCAAGCCCAGACGGTTCCATCAGTCTTAAGAGCCAAACTATGACTCCAACCAGCAGAAATAGCTATTACATTAGTTAGAAAATCTAAAGAATTAGTAGAATGCTTAACCTGTACTGGTATATTCTTGTTAGTTCCAGAAGTACCATCACCCAATTGTCCCTCAATATTCCTACTCCAGGCCCAAACCGTACCATCAGTCTTAAGGGCTATACTATGACTCCAACCTGCAGAAATAGATATTACATTATTTAGAAAACCAGTACAATTAGTAGTATCCTTAACCTGTACTGGTATTTTCTTATTAGTTCCAAAAATACCATCACCCAATTGCCCACTAGAGTTTCCACCCCAAGCCCAAACTCTTCCATCAGTTTTCAGAGCTAAACTATGGAACCAACCAGCAGAAATAGCTCTAATATTACTGATAAAACCAGTAGAATCCTTAACCTGTACTGGTATATTCTTATTAATTCCAGAAGTACCATCACCCAATTGTCCATCATAATTATTACCCCAAGCCCAAACTGTACCATCAGCCTTAAGGGCTAAACTATGACTCCAACTAGCAAAAATAGCTATTGCATTATTAAAAAAACCAGTAGGATTATTACTATCCTTGACCTGTACTGGTATTTTCTTGTTAATTCCAGAAGTACCATCACCTAATTGACCTTTCGAATTATTACCCCAAGTCCAAACTGTACCATCAGCCTTAATGGCTAAGCTATGAAACCAACCAGCAGAAATAGCTATTACATTACTAAGAAAACCAGTAGGATCAGTAGTATCCTTAACCTGTACTGGTGTATTCTTATTAATTCCAGAAGTGCCATCACCTAATTGACCATCGTAGTTATTTCCCCATGCCCAAACTGTTCCATCAATCTTAAGAGCTAAACTATGTCTCCAGCTAGCACAAATAGCTATTACATTTGTCAGAAAACCAGTAGGATCAGTAGAATCTCTAACCTGTATTGGTATATTTTTATTAATTCCAAAAGTATCTTCACCCAATTGACCATTAGAGTTGCTGCCCCAAGCCCAAACTGTACCATCAGCCTTAAGGGCTAAACTATGACGATTCCCAGCAGAGATAGCTATAACATTAGTTAAAAAGCCACTAGAATCCTTTGGTATATTCGTATTAGTTCTAAAAGTGCTATCATGTAATTCACCATTGTAGTTATTGCGCCAACCCCAAATCTGATTACTCATATATAACACCACCTCAAAATTATTTAAAGTATTGAGATTAACCAATTCCATGAATAAATCTGATAATAGTTATTTTGTTGTTATTTTAGTATATTCACTAACCCTTTAGATAGTTAAGAAGAATAATATTAATACTTTGCATAACTAAAAAAACATATGCAGTAAATTTATAAATATACTCTGCATCATGGTCTTTATTTAGTGCAAATGAAAAAAGCATTGAAGGATTTAAAATATTCCCTCAATGCTTTTTATATTTTTTTATTTCTATGATTGTAGCCTTTGTTTCTTTTCTTTTTCTAATAATTTATTAAATTCTTTCGTTTCAGCTGCAAGCACACCACTTAATCCTATAAGTCCTATTAAGTTAGGGAATGCCATAAGTGCATTAAATACATCTGAAATCGCCCAAACAAGATCTAATTTAATAGCAGATCCAACTAAAACGAATATAATCCAAGCAATTCTATAAGGTTTAACAATTTTTGAACCAAATAAGTACTGCATACATTTTTCTCCATAATAACTCCAACCTAGTATTGTAGAGTAAGCAAAGAATATAATTCCTATCGAAACTATAAGTCCTCCTGCATTTCCTGGAAGACCAGTACTAAATGCTCTTGTAGTTAATGCAACACCAGTTTCTCCACTAGTCCAAGCTCCTGTTGAAATTAATACAAGTCCAGTCATAGTACAAACCACTATAGTATCTATAAATGTACCTGTCATTGATACTAGTGCTTGACGTCCAGGTACATCACTTTTAGCAGCAGCAGCAGCTATTGGTGCAGAACCAAGACCTGATTCATTTGAAAATACTCCACGAGATACACCTTTTTGAATAGCTAATTTTACAGCAGATCCCATAAATCCGCCAGTTGCAGCTGCAGGAGTAAATGCGTATTTAAATATAAGAGAGAATGCATGAGGAACTTCAGATACATTTATAATTAATATTAATGCAGCACCAGCTATATAAAATATTGCCATCACAGGAACTATAAGACCAGTAACTTTACCTATACTCTTAACTCCACCAAGTATAACTACAGCAGTTAATAGTGATAAAACAACACCAGTTATAACTGGGTTTACTCCAAAAGTAACATTTATAGATTCAGCAACAGAATTTGCTTGTACCATATTTCCTATACCGAAAGCTGCAACACCACCGAAGAATGCAAATAGAACTCCTAACCATTTAGCGTTTAGTCCTTTTTCAATATAGTACATAGGACCTCCAGCCATTTCTCCATTTTCATCAATAATTCTGTACTTAACAGCAAGCATACCTTCTGCATACTTTGTAGCCATTCCAAAGAATGCTGTAACCCACATCCAAAATACAGCTCCAGGACCACCTGCTGAAACAGCTGTAGCAACTCCCGCTATATTACCAGTACCTATAGTTGCAGCAAGAGCTGTCATAAGAGCTTGAAAATGAGATATATCCCCTTCTTCTTTAGGTTTATTTTCCTCCTCTTTAGGTTTTGAAAAAGCTAGTTTTAAAGCATAAGGAAGATGAGTAATTTGAATAAATCCAAGTCTAAACGTTAATAAAATACCTGTACCCACTAATAAGATAAGCATAATTGGTCCCCAAACAATACCACTTAGTTGAGTAAAAAAATTATTTAAGGCTTCCACATAAATCCCTCCTTTTAAAATTAGAACTACGTGCACTTTAGTTATACATAAGTATATTAGAAAAATTTATAGAACGCAAGCTTATTTTCAAAAAATTTAGAAAATTCCAAAAGATATTTTTTTATCAACGTATTCTGCCTATGTTAATTTCATAAGTATTAAAAAACGAAGCTTATCAATAAGCTTCGTTTTTTGGCTAAATTTATATATTTATTTTGCAATTTCCTTTTTTATTCCTTTTTTAAGTATATTCTCATAATCTATAAATTCATATATTGTATCATCAAATAAATCACTAAACGTCTTGAATTCATCAATACTCATATCCTCTATAGCTATTGATTTATCTTCACAATATAGAACTATCTCTCCAACTACCTTATGAGAATCTCTAAAAGCCATACCGTGATTTACTAGATAATCTGCAACCTCCGTTGCATTTAAAAATCCATGTTTTACAGCCTTCATCATATTTTCTTTATTGACTGTAAGTGTATGTATCATATTAGCCATAACATTTAAACAGCTAAGAGTAGTCTTTATTGAATCAAAGAATACTTCCTTATCTTCCTGCATATCTTTATTGTATGCAAGTGGTAATCCCTTCATAGTTGTAAGTATAGACATTAAGCTTCCATATACTCTTCCAGTTTTTCCTCTTATAAGCTCTGCTGCATCTGGATTTTTCTTTTGAGGCATTATACTACTTCCAGTTGAATACGCATCACTTATCTTAATAAATTCAAATTCCTTAGAACTAAATATTATTATTTCTTCACTAAGTCTACTAAGGTGCATCATAGCTATACTCATATTAGATATAATCTCTATTATATAATCTCTATCACTTACACCATCTAAGAAATTATCAACAGGCTTATCAAACTCAAGCAAATCAGATGTATATTTTCTATCTATATCATAAGTAGTACCTGCAAGAGCACCACATCCAAGTGGACTTTCATTCATTAAGCTCAAAGAGTTTAGCATTCTCTTTTTATCTCTTTTAAACATATTATAATAAGCCATCAAGTGATATTTAAATGTTACTATTTGAGCTCTTTGAAGATGAGTATATCCCGGCATTATATAATTATTTTTATCAGCTTTATCTTTTATAACATCTTGAAGATGTTGTATACTCTCTACTATTTCTAAAGCTTTTTTCTTTGTATACATTCTCATATCTACAGCAACTTGATCATTTCTACTTCTACCTGTATGAAGCTTTTTACCTACATCTCCTACTTTTTTCACAAGGTTTATCTCTACAAAGCTGTGTATATCTTCATAGTCGCCTTCTATTTTAAGTGTTCCACTTTCTATTTCTTCTAATATTTCATTCAATCCTTCAATCAAAGTATCAGCTTCATCTTGTGTTAATATTTCAGATTTAAGAAGCATCTTAACGTGTGCTATACTTCCACTTATATCTTCGAAATACATTACCTTATCGAATTTTAATGAAGAGTTGAAATCCTCCATAAGTTTACTTTCTTCAGTTTTAAAACGTCCACCCCAAAGTTTCATTTAGATTCCACCAACCTCACTTTTAATGTTCTTTTTCATATTCGACTTTATTTTAAAAGGTAAGCTGAATAAGTTTATAAATCCTTCTGCATCCTTATGGTCATACATATCACTATCTCCAAATGATGAAATTGATTCATCATATAGTGCAAAAGGTGATTTCATACCAGCTATCATAATATTTCCTTTATAAAGCTTTAATTTTACACTTCCAGTAACAGTCTTTTGTGTTGAATCAACGAATGCATCTAAGCTTTCTTTTAATGTTGAGAACCATAATCCATCATATACAAGCTGTGAATATTTATGAGCTATAATTTGCTTATATTGTAGTGTATCTCTATCAAGTGTTAAATATTCAAGTTCTTTGTGTGCATTAAATAGTATTGTTCCACCTGGTGTTTCATATACACCTCTTGATTTCATACCTACTAATCTGTTCTCTAGTAAATCTATAACTCCTATTCCATTTTCTCCACCTATCTTGTTTAAATAAGTTATTATTTCAACAGGAGACATTTCTTCATCATTTATCTTCTTAGGTATTCCCTCTTCAAAGTATATTTCAACATAACTTGCTTCATCTTTAACTTTGTCAAGTGGTGTTGTCATCATGTATATATTATGTGGGTTATGCTCATTCTCTGGATTTTCAAGCTCTCCACCCTCATGACTTATGTGGAATATATTTTGATCTCTTGAGTATATCTTTTCTTTTGTTGCTGCAACTTCAACACCTTTTGACTTTGCATAATCTATAGCATCTTCTCTTGATTTTATATCCCATATTCTCCATGGCGCTATTATCTTAATACTAGGATCAATCGCAGCAATTCCAACCTCAAATCTTACTTGATCATTTCCTTTTCCTGTACAACCATGGCAGATATACTTAGCCCCCTCTTTATGAGCAACCTCAACCAACTTCTTAGCCATAAGAGGTCTTGCAAAGCTTGTTCCTAAAAGATATTTATTTTCATATATAGCTCCAGCCTTTATTCCCTTATATATATACTCTGACACAAATTCTTCTTTACAATCCTCAATATATGCTTTTGCTGCTCCTGACTTTATAGCCTTTACCTCAACTTCGCTCATATCCTCATCTTGACCTACATCAACACAAACTGCTATTATCTCTGCATTATAGTTTTCCTTAAGCCAAGGTATTATTATAGAAGTATCTAAACCTCCTGAGTATGCTAAAACAACTTTTTCCTTCATATTTTCTTTCATAATAGATTCCTCCTCAAAATTTTTAATATATTATTCTAATTTGGTATCTAGCTAGACATGTTTTAATTCGCGCGCGCTTTTTTATTTCTTTATATTAAAAAATCCCGTCTCTTAAAAATAAGAGACGAGATATAGTTCCCGTGTTACCACTCTTGTTGATACTACAAATATAACAACAATAACACTCTAAATCAAAAAACTCTCGTCTCTTAATTAAGAGACGAGAGTAAAATTCCCGTGCTACCACTCTTGTTGATATAGTTTCATATCCACTCATTATCCTTTAACGATAGGTCCGTATCTTCATACTACTATTTCAGAAGATCTCCTCCATGGCTCTTGTTCAATATAACTATGTTGCTGAACTCACACCTACTTCAGCTCGCTGAAACAATCATTATACCTACTTTCCACTTCTCAGGATTTATATGTTTTCTTTTGTTGAATTAGATTATATTATCTTTAATCTAGTATGTCAATATAAAAATTAAATTTTATATCAAAACTTATTTTTCAGTTCCATAAATCTTATAATAATCTTCAATTCTAGATTTCATATCATCGTCTATAATAACTTGCCCATTAATTTCTTTATTATGCAGATATTCTACAACTTCATTCATGTCAACTATTGCACAAGTCTTCATATCATAAGTATCCTTTATATCATCAAGTGCTGATTTTTCACCTGTTCCTCTTTCCATTCTGTTAACAGATATAATAAGACCTACAACATCTACATCCTTATCATTTTTAAGTATAGGCATAGTCTCTCTTATACTTGTTCCAGCAGTTGTAACGTCTTCTATTATAAGAATTTTATCCTTGTCTTTTAACTTTGTTCCAAGAAGAATTCCTTTATCTCCATGATCTTTTATCTCTTTTCTATTAGAACAATATCTAACGTTCATATCGTATTTTGAACTTAAAGATATTGAAGTTGTAACACAAAGAGGTATTCCTTTATAAGCTGGTCCAAACAGTACATCTATATCCTCATCAAAGTTTTCTTTTATAGCTTTTGCATAAAAGTCACCTAATTTACTAAGCTGTTCTCCAGTTTGATAATTTCCAGTATTCACGAAAAAAGGCGTCTTTCTTCCACTTTTAGTAACAAAATCTCCAAAAGTCAAAACATTACACTCAACCATAAACTCTATAAATTCTTGTTTATACTTTTTCATAATATCTACCACCTTCTCTTAGTCTATTATTCCTCTTATACTAGATAAATCACTTATATTATAATCGCTCATATACTTTTTAATTCCATCTAAAACATCCATTGTAGCTGTTGGATTTATAAGATTTGCAGTACCTACAGCAACTCCTGTAGCTCCTGCCATTATAAACTCTATAGCATCCTCACCAGTCATTATT
The DNA here is from genome assembly GCF_037844525.1 of Tepidibacter sp. Z1-5. Lineage (NCBI taxonomy): Bacteria > Bacillati > Bacillota > Clostridia > Peptostreptococcales > Peptostreptococcaceae > Tepidibacter > Tepidibacter sp. Z1-5. The sequence continues at coordinate 151,040 of NZ_JBBMMD010000035.1, forward strand.
CCACCCATTCCAATTATAGGTATCTCAATAGTTTTAGATACTTGATGAATCATTCTAATTGCGACAGGTTTTATAGCAGGACCTGATAGTCCACCTATTTTATTGAATAAAACTGGCTTTCTTTTATGTATATCTATTTTCATACCTATTAAGGTATTTATCATAGATACACAATCAGCTCCACCGCACTCAACAGCTCTTGCAATCTCAGTTATATCAGTTACATTAGGAGATAATTTCACTATTAAAGGCTTATTAGTTACACTTTTTACCTCTTTAGTTATGCTCTCTGCCATTAAAGCATTCGTTCCAAAAGCTACCCCGCCCTCTTTTACATTAGGACAGCTTATATTAAGCTCTATCATATCAATATCTGTATCATTTAATCTTCTTGCTACTTCTTTGTATTCATCTACAGTTTTTCCTGCAATATTTACTATAATATTGGTATTTTGATTTTTAAGAAACTGCATATCATTTTTTATAAAATTATCTACTCCATCATTTTGAAGACCTACACTGTTTAACATTCCTCCATAAGTCTCAGCTATACGAGGTGAATTATTTCCATCCCAAGGATCTAAGCTAATTCCCTTTACAACAATCGCTCCAAGTGAACTTAAATCTATGAATGATTCAAACTCTTTTCCAACAGAACCGAAAGTTCCAGATGCCGTCATAACTGGATTTTTAAATTCTACACCAGCTATATTAAATCCAAGATTACTCATCAAACATCACCTCACAAGCTTTAAATACAGGTCCATCTACACAAACCTTTTTATTCTTATATCCCTTATCATTGTCTTCTTTTATTTTAACTGCACATCCAACACAAGCTCCGAATCCGCATCCCATTCTTTCTTCAAGAGATAGATATGCCTCTACATTATTCTTAGCTGCATAATCTTTAACTGCCTTTAACATTCCCTTTGGCCCACAAGAATATATTCTATCGGCTTTTTTAATATATTTATTCATTAAATCTATAACATTTCCCTTTTCTCCATGCTCTCCATCCTCAGTAGCAATATACACTTCTCCGTACTTTTTAAACTCATCTATTAAATAAATATCTTTTCTAAAACCTAAGAAAATCTTATTGTTTCCCTTTAACCTTTTAACAAGTTCCAAGAGAGGAGGAGTACCTACTCCCCCACCAACTACTATATTCTCACCTTCACAGTCTAATTCAAATCCATTTCCCAAAAATCCCATCAAGTAAATTTCATCATTTTCTTTAAGTTTTGAGAACTCTTCAGTACCTTTTCCTACTACCATAAATATCAATGTTATTTCTTTATTTTTTTCATCTACTTCGCATACACTTATAGGTCTTGGAAGTAACATAGATTTATCCTTACTATATAAATTTACAAACTGACCAGGCTTAAAATCATATATTAAATCTTCTGATTTAACTACCATCTTATACACATTATCCACTATTATTTCATTTTTTATTATCTTAGCTATTACCTTTTTCTTAGTTACGCACATACAATACCTCCTACTCTATTCCCATATTATACACACCCATATTCTCTGCTTTTATATCAGATTCCATTATATCTAGTATTCCCTTTACAGTATCAAGTGATGTAAACACTGGAACCGTAGTCTCTATAGCGGCTCTTCTCATTCTAAATCCATCACGAGTTGAATCATTTGCTTTAGTTGGAGTATTTATCAACATATCCACGTTTCCACTTCTAATAACATCTAAGATATTAGGTTCTCCTTCTCCTATCTTCTTAGCTCTTTCAACATCTATTGAATTTTTCTCAAGCTCATCAGCAGTCTTGCTAGTTGCTATAAATTTACACCCTTTTTTATCAAAACGCTTAGCTATATCTACAAACTCTTTTTTATCGCTCGGTTTTATAGTTGCAAGTATTGTAGATTTTTGATTTGGTATATTAATTCCAGCAGCTATAAGTCCCTTGTATAAAGCTTCTACGAAGGTTTCACCTATTCCTAATACTTCTCCAGTTGATCTCATCTCAGGGCCAAGACTTACCTCAACCTCTGGAAGTTTTTGAGTTGAGAATACTGGAACCTTTACAGATATTTTTTTAGATTCCTTATAGATTCCTGTTCCAAATCCCATATCTTGAATTTTTTCTCCAAGCATAGCTCTAGTAGCAAGTTCTATCATAGGAACTCCTGCAACCTTACTAATATACGGTACCGTTCTTGATGATCTTGGATTTACCTCTATGATATATAGTTCCCCTTTGAACTCTATATACTGTATGTTTATCATTCCAACTATCTTAAGCTCTTTTGCTATTTCTCTTGTCTTTACAGCTATTTGTTTTTTAATATCATCACTTATATTTTGACTTGGATATATTGATATAGAATCACCAGAGTGAACCCCAGCTCTTTCAAGATGTTCCATTATTCCAGGTATTAATATATCATTTCCATCACATATTGCATCTACTTCTATCTCTTTTCCAGTCAAATACATATCTATTAATACTGGATTTTTAGGATCTCTCTCAAATGAATTTTCAAGATATCCCTTTAATTCTTTCTCATTGTGAGTTATCTCCATACCTTGTCCACCTAGTACATAAGATGGTCTAACTAGCAGTGGATATCCTAGATTTGAAGCCTCTTCTATTCCCTCATCTACAGACCATACAGCCTTTCCCTTTGGTCTATTTATTTGAAGTTTTTCCATTATTTCATCGAATTTTTCTCTATCCTCTGCCTCGTCTATTTGCTCAGGCTTAGTTCCAAGTATATTTACATTCATATCATCTAGGAACTTAGCAAGCTTTATAGCTGTCTGACCTCCGAATTGTAGTATTACTCCATAAGGTTTTTCTTTTTGTATAATATTTAGTACATCTTCTTCTGTAAGAGGCTCAAAATATAATTTATCTGCCGTATCAAAGTCCGTACTAACAGTCTCTGGATTATTATTAACTATTATAGTTTCTATATTTTGCTTTTTAAGAGCTAGTATTGAATGAACTGAACAGTAGTCAAACTCTATTCCCTGTCCTATTCTTATAGGTCCTGATCCTATAACTATAACTTTTTTCTTATCCGATACTTCAACCTCATCATGCTCATCATAAGTTGAGTAATAATATGGAGACACCGCATCAAACTCACCTGCACAAGTATCAACCATCTTATACACAGCTTCTATTTTATATAATTTTCTAAGATTGCATACATCCTTAGGTGATGAGTTTGTAAAGTCTGCTATTGCCTTATCCGAAAAACCTTTCATTTTAAGTTTTCTCATCCAATCCTTAGTTATATCCTCTAGGTTAGATTTCTTTAGCTTTTCTTCCTCATCCACTATATTATTTATCTTGTTTACAAAGAATTTGTCCATTCCAGTTATCTTACATATCATATCTAACTTATAATTTCTTCTTATCATTTCAGCTAAATCAAATATTCTCTCATCATCAGGTATTTGAACTCGTCTCTTTAATTCTTCAATACTTCTATTTGAAGATGCCTTATGTTCTAAGCTATACTGACCTATTTCAAGAGATCTTATAGCCTTTAAAAATGCCGATTCAAAATTGTTTCCAATTGCCATAACCTCTCCTGTTGCCATCATCTTTGTTCCAAGAGTTCTCTTAGCTCTTCTAAATTTATCAAATGGCCATTTAGGAATTTTTACTACACAATAATCAAGTGTTGGCTCAAAGCACGCCTTAGTCTTTTTAGTTACAGCATTTTCTATTTCATCAAGTGTATATCCTATTGCTATTTTAGTTGCAACCTTTGCTATAGGATAACCTGTAGCCTTTGAAGCTAATGCTGACGAACGGCTAACTCTTGGATTTATCTCTATTACTATATAATCAAAGCTTTCTGGATTAATAGCCAACTGAACGTTACATCCACCCTCTATTCCTATAGCATTTATTATATCTATAGATGCCTTTCTAAGCATCTGATACTCAACATCTGTAAGAGTTTGAGATGGTGCTACAACTATTGAATCTCCTGTATGAACTCCAACAGGATCTATATTTTCCATATTACAAACTGTTATACAGTTTCCATTACTGTCTCTCATTACCTCATACTCTATCTCTTTCCAACCTTTTATACTTTTCTCTAATAGTACCTGTCCTACACGGCTTAACTGAAGTCCACTTGCTAGAATTTCCTCTAATTCGTCTTTATCCTCAGCTATTCCACCACCTGCACCACCTAATGTATATGCAGGTCTTACAACTACTGGATATCCAATTTGTGATGCAAACTTTATTCCGTCCTCCATAGTAGTTACTATTTCACTTTGAACTAAGGGCTGGTTTATATCTTCCATTATTTTTTTGAAAGATTCTCTGTCTTCTCCATCTTTGATAGATTTTATAGAAGTTCCTATAACCTTTATATTATGCTTTTTTAAAATTCCACTATCATGAAGTTCAACAGCTAAGTTAAGTCCTGTTTGACCTCCCATACCTGCTATTAAACTATCTGGTTTTTCCTTTATTATAACTTTTTCTACAAATTCTAAAGTTAACGGCTCTATATAAACTTTATCTGCTATTTCTTTATCCGTCATTATAGTTGCAGGGTTAGAATTTATAAGTACTGTCTCTATGCCCTCTTCTCTTAATGTTTGACAAGCCTGTGTTCCTGAATAATCAAACTCCGCTGCTTGACCTATTACTATTGGTCCCGATCCTATAACTAATACTTTCTTAATATCATCTCTTCTTGGCATAATTCTACCTCCCATAATAACTAATTAAAATATCTTTAATCGAATACGCTCTTTATTTAAATATTTTTCACAAATAAGTCTAAAGTGCTCTTTTATAAACTTCTACAAATTCATCAAATATAGGTGCTGCATCATATGGTCCCGGACAAGCTTCAGGGTGAAACTGTATGCTGTATATATTCATATCATCAACTCTCATTCCCTCAACAGTGTCATCATTCATATTTACATGAGTTATTTTTACATTCTCAGGTAGAGTTTCTTCTTCAACTACATATCCATGATTTTGAGATGTAATTATTACCTTTCCTGTTTGTAAATCCTTAACCGGATGGTTACATCCCCTATGTCCAAATTTAAGCTTTTGAGTATCTCCTCCAAGTGCTAGTGCTAAAAGTTGATGTCCTAAGCATATTCCCGTTATAGGAATTTTTCCTATCATCTTCTTTATTTCCTCAATGACACTTACCAAATCCTTCGGATCCCCAGGTCCGTTAGATAAAAATACTCCATCATAGTTCTTTTCAAGTATTTCTTTAGCTCCTACAAAAGCTGGATATACTGTTATATTACAACCTCTTTTTTTGAAAGATCTTATTATATTAGCCTTTATTCCAAAGTCTATAGCTGCTATATTAAGACCCTCTCCTTCACAATGATCAACTACTTCTTTAGTAGTTACCTTCTCAACTGCATCTACATTTGAAAATGAATTTATAGTATTTTGTAACTGCTCTTCGTTTAATTTTCTATTAGTTATAATACCTCTTAAAGTTCCTTGATTTCTAATCATTTTAGTAAGATATCTTGTATCTATTCCTTCTATTGCAACAATCTTATTTTGCTTAAGATAATCATCAAGATTGAATTCACATCTAAAATTCGATGGCATATCACATTTTTCTCTAACAACAAAGCCTCTAACCTTTGGTGATTTTGACTCATAGTCATCTATATTTATTCCGTAGTTTCCAATTAAAGGATACGTCATTGTTACTATTTGTCCGTAATATGATGGATCAGTTAGAACCTCTTGGTATCCAGTCATTCCAGTATTAAATACTACCTCTCCTACAGTTTCTTGTGTATATCCAAATAACTTTCCTTCAAGCACAACATTGTTTTCTAGTATTAAATAACCTTTCATATTCTTTCCCTCCCGATTAAAGTACTCTTAAAAGATCTTGTCTCATTCTAATTACTGCTTCTCTTGCAGCCTTGTGAAACTCTTCTTCGCTATATATATCTTTATACTCATCTTTTTTATAAGCTGCTATTATACCTCTTGATGAATTTATCAATGCTCCAAGCCCATCTTCGTTAAAGCATCCCTTTAAATCCTCAGCTGTTGCTCCTTGAGCTCCATATCCAGGGACCAAAAAAAATGTATTCGGATTTTGCTCTCTAAGTATTTTTCCCTGTTCTTTATAAGTTGCTCCTACTACTGCTCCTATTTTGCTAAATCCATACTTGCCTATCAGTTCTTCTCCCCATTTTGATACAAGCTCTCCCATATGTTCATATACATATCTTCCATCTTCAGTTTTTAAATCTTGTATATCACCACTGTTAGGATTTGATGTTTTTACTAAAACAAACATTCCTTTATCTAATTCTTTACAGTTTTCAATATAAGGACTTATCGCATCATATCCCATGTATCCATTTATAGTTACAAAGTCTGCATCAAATACTTTATGCTCATTTCCAGCAACACTAACTCTTCCTATATGTCCTCTTGAGTAACTCTTTGCAGTTGATGCTATATCTCCTCTTTTTATATCACTTACTACTATAAGATTTTTTTCTTTTGCATATCTTATAGTTTTTATAAAACAGTCTATTCCATCAGGTCCTAGTTCCTCATACATAGATATTTGAGGTTTTACAGCTGGAACTAAATCATATATTTCATCTATTATCATGCAGTTGAATTTGAAATAAGCATTTGCAAGTCCCTTTAATGTCCTTCCATACTTTCTATAAGACTCTTTTTTTATAAATTCTGGTATAATTTCTTCTCTAGGATCAAGTCCTACAACAGTTGGATTATTCAGCTCTTTTATTCTCTCTATTAACTTATCTATCATCTAATCTTCATCCCCCTCATATACAACTTTTCCGTTTACTATCGTATACTTTATTTTTCCGAAAACTTTCATTTTGTCAAACGGACTATTTTTTGACTTTGATTTAAATTTACTAGAATCTATTTTGTAAGTCTCATTTTCATCAAATATAGTTATATCAGCGACTTTCCCTTCTTCTATACTTCCTCTATCTATATTTATAAGTTTTGCAGGATTTAAGCTCATCTTCTTTATAAGTTCATTTATACTTATAACATCTTCTTTTACTAAATTAGTTATTCCAAGAGGTAGTGCAGTTTCAAGCCCTACTATTCCATTTGCAGCTTTTTCAAATCCACAATTTTTTTCACTTTCATGATGAGGTGCATGGTCTGTTGCTATAATGTCTATAGTTCCATCCTTTAAACCTTTCTTTATTTCCTCAACATCTTCTTTTGATCTTAAAGGTGGACTCATCTTCATATTTGCATTATCCTTTTCAACGCTTTCATCTGTAAGTGAGAAATGATGAGGACAAACCTCACAAGTTACATCTACATTATCTTTTTTGGCTTTTTTTACTAATTCAACACTTCCCTTAGTACTTATATGACATATATGAATTTTAGCTCCTACTTCTTTTGCAATTTCTATATCTCTTTGAACTATAATCTCTTCAGATTCACTTGATATTCCTTTAAGGTTTAAAGTTTTAGATTTTGGACCTTCGTTCATAACCCCACCTTTAGCCAGATCTTCATCTTCACAGTGCGATAAAACAGGTAAATCGTACTTTTTAGACAGCTTCATAGCTTTCGTTAAAATCACTGGATCTTTGACAGTCTTTCCATCTTCACTTATAGCAATTATTCCAGCTTTTTTCATATTCTCTATATCACTTAACTCTTCTCCATTTTGTCCCTTAGTTATACTTCCTATAACCTCAACATTTACTACTGCATCCTTAGCTTTCTTATTTATATAATTAACTACCTCTTCACTATCTATAACTGGATTAGTATTTGGCATAGCACATATAGTAGTAAATCCACCTCTTGCAGCACTTAAAGCACCTGTTTTTATATCTTCCTTGTATTCAAATCCAGGTTCTCTAAGGTGAACATGTACATCTACAAACCCAGGAGATACTATGTATCCGCTTGCATCTATTTTTCTATCAACATTTTCATCTATATTCTCATTTATTTTTTTCACTATACTATCTTCAATAAGAATATCTGTAATCTTATCAATGTTTGTCTTAGGATTTATCAGTCTTGCATTTTTAATCAATAATTTCATTTAATTCACTCCTTTTTTAGATATTAAAAAAGCAACAAACAAGCCTACCAAAAGTCAAAATTTGAGCGTTGGTATAGCTGTTTGTTGCTTATATATTTTAGGAAATGTAAAAACTATCATTGAGCATAATGCATTCAACAATTCATTTAAATTTACACACTTATTATTTTCATGTTTTTTTGTATAATAAAAAAACGCACTGATGGCTCCCATCACAATTCCTCCCTTCCTGGTCTCTCGTACCAACTTAAAGGTCGACATGCGTATGTCGATTTTTTTGTATTATTTTGTTTTAACAATGATACCACATATATTGTTTAGGTGTCAAATAAAAAAATTTTCTTTATTCTACCGCATACCTCAAACGTCAACGAGTTATAGCTTAAATAAAACAAAATCTCATTATTTCTATTAATCTAATATATTTACATTTGAAACATACTGATTCCAGTCTATATAACTGTTAATTATTCAATATTCAACTATAATGTTTAATATTCACACAAAACTAGAAGTAGATAATTTTCATCTACTCCATTTGCATAACAATTTTAATTTTTTATTATAAATAGTTTGTATATATTTATTCTCTACTTTTCCTCATCTTTAATAATGTTTTTTATTCTTTTCAATTCTATACTAATTTCAGTTAATACATCCATCATATTTTCATAATTTTCTTTTTCTTGTCTATCTATTTTTTTAAAAGTTTTTACATTATAACTATACATTAACAATATAATTATCAAAAAACGTATTAAGCTCGAAATTGTCCAAATAATCAAACAAAATAACAAGTATATGTATTTATCATCAAGAAATATTATATAAAAACCTAATATTAAAGATGATATCATTGAAAAAGATATACATGTTATAAAATCTCCGTTTAAATCTTTTTTTGATAATTTTGATGTTGCCATCGATTTGCCTGATCCAAAAACAGCAGTAATAGTTGCATAAACTCCTATTAATATAAAAGCAGAATTTGAAATCATTGATATTCTATCACTGCTAAAATAATTAGCTAATTTTACTTCTGTTATATTGAGTAAATTCATAAAAGAAGGTGATACTTTTGACAATATAAATACAGAAACAATTAAAAATACAAAAACTAGTTCTATTTTGGGTATAAATTTAGGAATTTTTTTTTTATTCACACATTATTCTCCTTTCTTTTATACTACTTTTTCACCATCTCCTTTTAAAACACTGTATTTCTGTATTAGTATTTTATGTTTTTCATTAGGTTCTATTACAACTTCTGGTAGATTTTTATTTCTAGCATTACTAATATAATTTCTATATGCTCTTATTATTGAAACTTTATGTTTCTCAATTTTTTTATCCATATCACTACTTATAGCTTTAGGAGATGGATTTTCTATTTTAATATTATTTAATATTGTATCTTTTAATTCTATATTATTATTTTTTAAATTTATATTATCAATTTTATCCATCGTATTATCTCTATAAGTAATTTCTGTACTTGCAACATAGTCCGTATTAAAGTTTAGTAAGTCTAATAGATATTTAACAGCATCTAATTGCATAGTAGCCTTTTGTTTATTTCCTACTCCAAATTCTAACTTTAAAACATTAGCATCGAATTCAGTTTCAGCAGTTGTAGCAAGTGCTTTAAAAATATTTGTATTTATATCTATGCTTTCATTGATAAAATTCTTACTTGAATCTCTTAAATTTAATTTTATACTAATATTTTTTATTTGTCTTGACTGTGCCACTTTATCAATATCTTTACACACAATAATAGGTTCAAATTTAACTTCCCACTTCTCACTTTTTTTACTTGGAAGAAAAGTATTTAGATATTTCTCTATATCTCTAATTTTTAAACCGTGTGAATTAAAATCAACACAGGCTACTTTATAAGAGTCATCATACAAAACAGTTACTAGTTCTATAATACTTTTATTGATTTGATCTAAGTCTGTTTTTGTAATTTCTCCAATATATGGTTTGAAAGTTGTTCTAAATTTACCAAAAGGAATTATTCTTTTACTTGTTTCTCCACCTGCTATTAATTCAAACACACCTGCTATTTTATTATCTATTTTTCTAACTATCTTTAATCTGTCTTTGTTATGATTATTTATACTATCAATTAATTCTAAAAAAGAAATATCTGTTAATTCATCATTTAAATAGATTCCTACATTATAAAAAGTTACAGTTTTAGCCATAACTACCTCCCCTAATATGTATTTATATATATAATTTTATCATATAATGGAATTTTTGAATATATAATACAAAAACAAGAGAAAATAGAATAGATTTAAGACCTTTACAAAATAGCAATAGTATATATCAAAACTCAGAAGAATTAACATGTTAAAATATTTTTTATACCCACTTTTACATATTAATTTAGAATTTATTTAGTATTCTATAAGTTTTGTCATCTAATAAATCCAGTTTCGCTTAATAATACAAACTAAAAAATGGATAGCATTTAAATGTTAGCTACTTTTTTGTTAATATTTTACTATGAAACTTAGATTACCCCTAGTAAATATACGTTAAAAAACTTTTTTGTCTGACCATAGGGAGTTTAAAAGTTTTAGAATATTTACTAGGGGTAATCTTTAGTTTTATTAAAATATTGACTAAGTAGCGGTATTTCAATGCTATCTATTTTTCGCTTAACCATCCGACTTTTTGTAATGAAATAAACTATACCTCAATATAATCCACATCATTCCCTACAAACTCTAAAAACTTCTCAAAATCCCCATAAGAAATAGTAACAGTTGCAGTATTTACATTGGGATGAAAACTTATATAATCTCCCTTTAAATCCGTATCTATCAATACCTTAACATGCTTGTCCTCATCATTTATAAGTCCAAACGCACTAACCGAACCAGGCTTTAACTTTAAATATTTAAAAAGCCTTTCCTCAGATGCAAAGCTTAAATTTGTACTATTTATATTCCATGATAATTTTTTTAAATCTACCTTCTTATTTTCTTCTATAATTATAAGATAATGTTGTCTTCCTTTTCTATCCCTAACAAACAAGTTCTTACAATTAGCACCTTTTATATTTAAATTTAAATTGTTAGCTTCCTCTATCGTATACACAGGAATATGAGTATATTTTTCATACTCAATATTTAATTTATCTAAAATATCGTATACTACTTTTTTATTTTTTAACATAATCTTCTCCTAGCTATAATCTTTATAATATTATAAAGTAATTATACATNTAATTTTCTATTATTATAAATAAAATTGTATTTAATTTGGTTTTTTTATTATTATCTGTTATAATATTACAGATAATTTTATATTTTAACAAAAGGAGGAATATTATGAATGAATATGTAAATAAAAAAGAAAATATTTATTTTATAATTGCTTTAATAGCAAGCTTAATATTTGGTACTATATTCATTATTAGTAGCTTGGGATTTGGATTACTATATTTATCAATCGTAATTATAATTTCATTGTTTTTACACGGTCTACTTATCGGTAATCTAAAAGGAAATGCTATTAAAGTATCTAATAAACAGCTTCCAAAAGTATATGAATATATTAAAGATTTTTCAAATACTTTAGATCTAAAAAAAGTACCAGATGTTTATATTGTTCAATCTGGAGGTATGCTGAATGCTTTTGCTACCAAGTTCTTAGGAAAAAATTTTGTAGTAATTTATTCAGATGTACTAGAAATGGCATACGAAAAAGGTGAGAATGCTGTTAAATTTATAGTATGTCATGAATTAACTCATATTAAAAGAAATCACATGACAAAAAATGCATTAATATTAGGTTCAGCCTTTATACCATTTTTGCATACTGCATATTCTAGAGCATGTGAATACACATGTGATTCATTTGCAACTAAATTGGTTCCAACTGGAGCAATAGATGGTCTGTTAGCATTGGCTTGCGGTAAGAAACTTTATAGAAAAATAAACATTGATGAATACTGCAATCAAATAGTTTATGAATCAGGTTTTTTCACATGGTTTCATGAAGTAAATTCAACTCATCCAAATCTAACAAAACGAGTTAAAAATGCAATAGATCTAGGAGCTGTCCAAAATCATAATAATATAAATCAAAAAGAGGAGGAATCAATATGCTAAAATATTTTTCATTTGAGGGAAGATTTAACAGAGCTAAGTATTTTTTATATCCATTTTTTACTGGTATTATATTTTCTATAATAGAAGGACTAACTTTTTATATTGATAATGTTTTTATGTGGATACTTCTGACTGTATGTGCTATAGCTTATACTATATTTTCTGTGGCTTGCACAGTTAAGAGACTACACGATTTAGGAAGACCCGGAACTCATTTTTGGTTAACATTAATCCCATTATACAATATATATTTAGGATTAGTTTTACTATTTAAAAAAGGTGACCTTGAAGCAAATGAATACGGAGAAAATCCACTTTTAGATGTTGCTTAATAATACAAATTAAAAAAAGGAGATCATTGAAATATTTCAATGATCTCCTTTTTTCGATTAAAGATAAAAACTTAATTATTTAAATACACTTTCTAATCTTTTAAGAACCTCTTCTATCATAACTCTTGGACAAGCTACATTTATTCTTTGGAATCCTTCTCCCTCGTCTCCAAACCAAAGTCCATCATCGAAAGCAATTTTTGCTTCCTCTATCATTTTTCTTCCTAACTCGTCTTTAGAAAAACCATAATCTCTAAAATCAAGCCATGCAAGATAAGTTCCTTCAGGTTTTCTAACTTTTATCTTAGGAATGTTTTCTTTTATATATTCAATCATATAGTCTATATTTTCTTCTAAATAAACTAACAATTCCTCAAGCCATGGCTCTCCTTTTTCATAAGCTGCCATAGTCGCCACTAGACTAAAAGGATTGTTTCTCTTTAAATCAATTCTGCCTAAAGCGTCTTCAAATGTATTCTTATCATTAGAGCTCGGAAATACTATAAAAGAAGAGTAAAGTCCTGCTATATTAAAAGTCTTAGTAGGTGCAAAGCAAGTTATAGTATTTTCCTCAAATTCTTTTCCCAAGCTTGCAAAAGGTATATGCTTACTTTTTTTAAATATCAAATCAGAATGTATCTCATCAGATATAACCTTAACCCCTCTTTCAAAACATATCTTTCCTAGTTTCTCAAGTTCTTCTTTTTTCCAAACCCTTCCTACTGGGTTGTGTGGATTACAAAGAATTAAAAATTTAACACCATTATCTATTTTAGATATTAAATCCTCATAATCCATTTCATAATATCCTCTTTCAGTTTCCTTTAAAGGATTTAAAACTACCTCTCTATTGTTTTCTTCTACAACATTGTAAAAAGGATAATATACAGGTGATTGAATAATTATCTTATCTCCTGGTTTTGTAAACTCCTGTATTATAATACTAAGTGCTGGCACAACCCCTGGACTATAAGTTATATTTTCAGTAGAAACTTCCCAATCATGTCTTTTCTTTAACCAATTACAAGCTATTTCGTAATATTCGTCTGTTCTATTAACATAACCAAATACACCGTGTTCAAGCTTTTCCATCATAGCTTCTATAATTTCAGGAGCTGTTTTAAAATCCATATCTGCTATCCACATAGGAATAAGATTATTTGTTCCAAATTTTTTATCCATCTCACTCCATTTAGCAGAGTTATGTTCTTTTCTATCTATTACCTTATCAAACTCATACTTCATCGAATATCCCCCTTATTCAATACAAAAAACTTTTTATAGTAAACAAATTATCTTTCCTATTAATATTATAAATCATACTCCTTTGATATTACAGTTATACCTTTTTCTTTATTAATTAGATGTAAAAAAAGCAAGGTAATATACCTTGCTTTTAAAAATCATTGTCACGCCCAAATAGGTAACGCCAATGAGTTATATCTAATTATTTTTTATAAATTACCTTTTATAAGTTATCAATGGCTTTAAAGTAGCTACAACTTCAATCATATTTTCATCTAGCATATCTTGTATTACTCTCTCTATATTCTTATAAGCCTCAGGTGCTTCTTCATATATTACACTTTTATCACTGTATATTAAATTACATTTCATATTATTTTGTCTGACATATTTTTTAGAATAAACTTTTTCAAGCTTTTCCTTGCATCCAAACCTACTCCACTTTCTTCCTGCTCCATGAGATATCGAAAAACAATAATCAAAAAGATTATCCATTGGTTTTACTATATAAGAATTGCTTCCTCTGGATCCAGCTACTACTATATAACCTATATCAGACGGTGATGCTCCTTTTCTGTGAATATAGTATACCCCATCATCTACCTTTTTTTGAGTTATACTATTATGAATACTGTCTAAAAGCTTTTTATTCTCTTTTGCATTTACACAACTCGAAACTTTATGAGCTATTATTTCTCTATTTAACTTTGCAAATTCAACGGCTTTGTTATGTTCATTCATGTATTCATTAAACTCATCACTACCTAATTCTATTCCATTTTGACAAGAATATTCCTTAATATATTTGTTCAATATATACTCCCCATATCTTCTTGAACCACTATGGACTAATAAGTATATTTCATTCTTATTTACTCCTATTTCATTTAAGGCTTTTTCATCGTATACCTTATCAACTTCTTCAAACTCAGCAAAATGATTCCCCGAGCCTATTGTTCCTAATTTTTCTTTAAAAGGAAAATCAGTATCTCCAATAAAATCATCTATATTTTCAATGCTACTTAATTTCTCTAATTTTTTCATAGACTTATCTATTTTAAACTTAGTTTTCTTAAGTCCAGTAGAAAATAGACCTATTCCACAGCCTATATCATTTCCTATTATATGAGGATATATAATATCCTTAGTCATATAACTTGCTCCAACAGGAGTCTTTCCAATATGCAAGTCTGGAAGTCCTACTGCTTTGATTATTCCTTTAAGTGTTGCTATTTTTTTAAGCTGATCCACAGCATTACTTTCTATCCATGATTTTTCACTTTTTACTATCTTTATCATTATTAATTCTCTCCTCCATATTATCGTATCCTATAGCAAGAGAATAATACTATAACCTATATATATTCTCTCACCTCATATTTTAATAACATCATATCTATCACATCCTTTCAAAATATTTATACATCATTTTATCATATTTTGATAATTTTTACTTACACACATCAACCCATACCCCATTAGTTATTTCCTCTAATTCACTTGGCTTAATCTTTATAGATGAATTAACTGATCCTGCAGCAGGATATACATAATCAAAATCCTTAATAGAAATATCTAGATATATCTCTAAAGGATTTTTTAGTCCAAACGGACATACTCCACCAACTGGATGTCCTGTTATATCTAAAACTTCATCATACTTTAGCATCTTACACTTTGTATTAAATTCATCCTTATATTTTCTATTATCTATCTTTGCATCACCTTTAGCAACTATAAGAATATTTCTATCCTTTAACTTAACAGCTATAGTTTTTGCAATAAGTTCAGGTGATACTCCATGTGCTTTAGCTGCTAATTCTACCGTTGCAGTACTTTCTTTCATTTCAAATATATCAAAATTCAAATCATTTTCTTTTAAAAATTTTTTAACACTTTCTAAAGACATTTCATTCAACTCCTATATATTAAAAATAATTTATTAAAACACATTATATAATATATAACAATATAAGCATACAATTTTTTTATAATTTTACAACAAATTCAAAAAACACTCATTTTTCAATGAGTGTCTTCTTGTATCAAATTCGAATTAAAATTCAACCATTATTCTTAACCTTCTAATATCTCTTTCCATTGTTTTAATCCATCTTTATCATTACTAACATCTTTAATCGTAATAGAATTTTCAAATTCTTTTAATTTTTTATTAACTTCTTTTGTCATTTTTAATGCTTCTTCATTTTTTAATGTTGAAGTTCCTCTAATTTGCTCATATAAAGATGGATTATTAATAACAATTGTTATTTCCTCCCCTTTATATGGCTCTAATCTCTTTAGAGTATCTAATAGAGCTACGTGCTCTACAACCGCAGGTTTTCTATATTGTTTAAAATATGATTGTTTAAGTAAAGATTCCTCATCTTTAAATATATTAATCTTAATTTCAATATCTTCACCTTCATAATATGTTGTAATTCCTACTATATAAGCTGTAATCATTATTTTCCTCCATCTAATTATTTATTTCCATTTATTTTATATGCTTTTCAAGTATATATATAATATATCCAATATGCAATAAAATCTTGTCTCAATTTTAGTATTATTTAAACAGTTTCTCAAAATATTTATATACTATATTATACGATACCTGTTAATTAATTGAATAAAATAAATTCGAGGTGATAATATGTATTTCAATAGAGTTTCAAATTATAAAATTATTGTAAATACTAATAACCGTACACTCACTTTATTTAAAGATAATAAGTGGTTTAAATCATACAAAGTTGCCATAGGTAAACCGACCGACCCAATACCCACATAAAAAAGACAACCTAATTTTAATTAGATTGCCTTTTTTTGCTTCATAAAATATGAATAATCAGAAGTTCAGATTATACTAATAAATAAAATCTATGTAATTATTATTAAAGCATTTTATACTCAATTTTTCTATCTTCTAAAATTTAGATGTCCATTGTTCAGTGTCATATTCTTCTACACTAATTTCATTTCCATCCCACTTAGCTATTTTTCTAGTTGCGTAAAAGTGAGAATTCCCTTTCTTTTCAGTATAAATTCCCCATGCAACAGTTAATTTATGATTATTAATCAACTCCAATAGGCTATCCTTTCTTATAATTAATGCTCCTTGATACCCATCAAATTGTATATCTAAGCAAACTAGTTTACCTGATTTATCATACCATTTGCCATCATCCAATTGTCTAAGATCAAGATTCTCAACAAGATATTTACTTGGCATAGCATAAGATGAAACCACATTTTCTATTTCTTCTGAATATGAAATTGGACAATGATAGTCAATTCCTGTTTCGATATATCCATCTTCATCTTCTTCGTCATAATCTCTTTCAATCTGTGCTTCAAAATCTTTGTATGCCTCTGACCAAAAATATTCTCTTGCAAATACGGTATATATCTCATAATTATTTCTTCCCTCTGCATATTTTTTAAGTTTTGATTTTTCTTCAGCTGATATTAGAATATTGTTTGGAGCCAGAATTGCTACCGCTTTAGCAAAGTACTCTTTAGGTTCTTCATCGTATCTTGAGCAGTCACTATTCCATCTATTATACATTTCTAAAGCTACAAAAGACTCATCACTATATTCAACAAATACTATTTTATCCATATTAGGTTCTTCAGATTCTTTGCTCGCCCAAATTTCATTTGATACATCTGGAATTCTAAATGCATCTTGCCATAGATTTTTTTCTTTTGAATGCTGTTGTGCTAATACGGTAGGATCTATGCCTCTATAATTAAATTGCCATGGTCCTTTGTATACATACGGAACAAACGTTTCCTTAACATCATCCTCTACTTCTTCATATTCTTCATTCAACAAATCTATTAAATCGTCCGAAGATTCATCAAAATCGAATATTACTTCTAAGCTTTTACTATTCCATTCCTGATAGACATCGCTATATTCTCTCTTTACTTCTCCAGGTAAGAAATTGTCAGCAAGTCTTGCTAACATTTCAAAACTTGATATTCGTTGATATTTTTTTCCAATTCTTTCATTGTTATGCTTCTGTCGGTCATATGACTTGACTTTTTCATCAAATTTACCATGCAAATTAGAACTATATCTAAATGTTTCAAAAATCTGCTTTGTAACAATATTACTTAAGTCTTGAGCGATAAAATGATACTCCCATGGATCAACCCAGCCTTCAAAAACATATCTACCAAAATCACCATACATCAAAGATTTTTCCCCTGTATTTGTAGCCATAGAACTAATTATTGTGTTAACAGAATACATATACGGTTTTACATTTTTATCTTTATAATCTACTAAATATTTATCTATTTCTTCCTGTGATGGGATTTCTTCATACCATTTACTATTGTATGGTGGCACTGTCTTTCCTATATCAAATTTAAATTCAACATTCAATCGTTTTAAATAATCAATAATTCCTTTTGCGTGTGCCCTAACAATAATATGTGGATAAACCACATCTCGTTCAAAAATATCAACAAATACTTCTTCTGCAAGTTCCTTAGCACCTGTCAATTTTTGCGAACATAATACAGCACCGTACACGCTACAATATAGACCTTCTTTAATATATCCATCATCCACTTGTTCAAATCTCTTTACAGTTTCTGTTGCAACTTCTAGGTCATCTTGCATTAGTGCCACCAAAGACCGAATGGCATTCTCACGATAATTATTATTTGTACTCGCCAAAGACCAACCTAAAAGAAGAGCAATGAGTTCTTTGGTATCTGTTGTATAACCTTCTAATTGAATTCTACATAATTTTACCAATATATTAAGTGTGCCATTTCCATAAATTGTATCATCATATAAACTTTCAATCCAAAAGCTATCTCTTACTTCTATTGTATGCTTACTGAGATATTTATGCAAAAATAAAGCATTTAATGGATGTCCTTCTATTGGCGCAATGATTAGTAGCTTTTCTACTAATTTTTTTAAATACCATGGTCGCACAACTATATACTTATTAATCATACTAATAGTTGTTTCCAAATAAATAGCCGTCTTTTTTCTCCACACCAAGCTATTAAGAAATGGATGCAACACATTTTCTACGTTCTCTTCGTCAAGCATTTCTAACAATTCTAGTTCGTATTTTTCAGGAACTAGAACAAATAGTTCTTCTACAATTCCACTATGCCTATTCACAAAGTATTTAGACAATTCACCATTTGAGATAGAATCATTCAGTTCTTCTTTTGTACTAATATTTGAAATCAAATAATGAGCCGCTAAAATATTATGGTATCTCTCGTAAGCAAACTGTATATATTCTTCCTCTTCGTCATAACCGTATAATTCCGTATAGAATACACCATTTTCTATCATAGCCTGAACAAATTCTGTTAATGACACACCAAATTTCTGAACTACTTCACTAACTATTTCATAAAACTTATCAATTGTAATCCCGTATCGAACATTATTTTCAAGACTATATTCAATAATTTTATCAACACTCTTTTTTACAAGTTTTAACCCCATTTGATACTTACAGCGCTCCGAAACGCTTTTTTCTATAACTGCAAGATATCCCTTAAAAATATCAGTAAATGAACTATATTCTTCAATTCTTATATTTCCGGAACCCTTTACTGTTTTACAAAGAGTATGTAGAAAAAGCGGATTATAAAAATCTGAATACAGGATAGGGAAAGTAGGTTTATCTATACCATAGTAATCAAAAAACTCTGCAACTGCTTGAGTTGAATCCTCGGCAAATCCTCTATGTTCTATAACTAGTGTTTTATCTCGTTCTTTGAAATTTTCTGGTAAACACTTTCTAATATATGTTTTCCTAATACTAATGACTAGCTTTATTCGATTATAGTTCTCAAAAATTCCTATCAAGCCTTCAAAATACTCTTTCCATATTTCTGAATGATAGCCTTCATTTATGCCCTCAATAATAAATGGAATAATACAATCATTTTCTTCTCCAACTTTATTTAATTCTTCTAGGAAACGCTGTATTGTATATGGAATATGTAAATATTTTTCCAACATTAAAACTGGATCTAGATTTTCATTTAAGTGCTGTCCCAATACTAATATACAAATTTTATTTTCTAAATAGAAATGATTATAAACGAAATATGCTATTGAATGCGATTTACCAATACCTGCTTCACCAGTAATTACTAAAGTATCTGAACAAAAAGCCTTTCTATAATCATCTAAGTTGCCATTTTTCATACATAAATGCCGCCAGTAATAATACTCCTTACTTCTATAGTAATCTTTCTCTGACTCGCTATATTTGTTCTTATTTTCGTCCTCAACTTGGTCTATATACTCTAGCATATCTTTTCCCAATAAAAAAGAATCAAATTCTCTATTTTCCAATAAATCTTCTATCAAAGAATTCCATTTTTTTATCATTTCTATTTTTCCATTAACATTAACTCTTGATATAGCATCTTGTACTTCTTTTAAGAATGAATACAAATTTCTTTTCTCATCTTCAACAATGAAAAACTTGCTCAACCAGCTTGACAATTCAACATCAACATTGAATTCTCTATTAAATCGTACCTGTAAATTATCAATGGACGCCTTAACCATGGATTTCAAATAAGCTAAGTCTACATCACTGACTGGAAATAATTTTTGAATATTAAGTACCTCTGTATGTAAATTCTTAATATCGCATTTCAAAGTTCTCACTAGTTCCGTTTGATACTCATTTGTATTAGCAATCTGAACAACCATTTGATTAATAAGCTTTCTTGATTCATCACTCGGCTTATTCAGTACATTAAAACAATACTCAAACTGTTGCTTTATTTTTCCTTTTATAATACTTAAATCAATTTTTTCTATACCTTTTCCTCTATAAAATTCTTCTATATATTCTCCAATATAGTTTCTTCTATCCTCCATTGATAAATTCGTCATTAAATAGCTAAAATTAAAAAGCACATTGATAATTCCAGATTCATCTAATAATCTTTGAAGGCTTTCAAAATATGCTTCTTCTTTATTTTCAGAAATAAGAGTATTGTAAATACCTTTTTTAACTTTTTCATATTCGTTTTTAATTTTTTCTTTTGTGAATTTATCTATTGCATCATCCAATGTAGTATTAAAAACTTTATCAAGCAACTTTCCGCCAATAAACTCAGCTACTTTTACTAGCATTTTGCCACCACCCTACTTAGTATTCTAAAGTCAATCTCTTCTTTTTACTCTCATTTTAACTTCCCAGTATTAGCCTAATGTGAAGTTTAATATAAACTATCTCAAATTTATATTTTCTTTATTTTGAGAACCTGAAAGAACATTATCTAAAAACACCATATATACTTCTGGTTCTGTATTTAAGTAAAATCCTTTTTCTAATAATTTCTTTAGTATTTTATTATCCTTATCATTGCGATTTCTTCCTGTTTCAATGGTTATAATAGCTAGTCTATTGTTTTTAACCTTTTGGATGTTCCCCTCTTCATCCGTTTCAAATTCCTCTAAATAATCCTATTCCTTTTGTCTGAATTTTTCATTGAGGATATAATACATTAGAGTTTAGCTAGTTGTTTCTGCATCATCTATTCAAATATCCAACATAAGCTTTTCATCTTTTTCATATAAGTCATGTTGATTATATTGCCACATGTAATACTGTGTTTTTTTAGTAGCCATGATATACCCCTTCCTACCTCATAAAAGGTAAAAATTGTATTGTACTTCTTAGAAAAAGAGCCGAAGTCGATTGCTCGATGCTTCGGCTCTGGTTTTACAGTTCCATTTTATTCAATATATCTCTTAGCTTCTTTAATTCTTCAGTTGATAATGTAAGCCCTTTTCCCATCTTTTCATGTTCAGGAGCCCAATCTCTTAAATCATATTTGGGGTCTCTATCGTTCCAGCTGATTAGATTTAATTCCTTGATCCATCCTTTTGAGGATTCTGATAGTTGCCCTATTGTTTCTTTTATTTCATATTTAATCGCCATTGACTACACCCCTATCTAAAATTGAGTTTCTAATCCGAATTTTTCTTTAAAATCATCATAGGAATTCGCCCAATTAAATTTCACATCTTCTTTTGAATTCTTAGCAATTGTCTCAAAATGTGCCCTTCCACAATGAATTTTAAACTGCTCAACATCGGATAAATCTTCCCATTCTTTATCCATTTTTGTTTCCACAATAAAATATAATTCAGCCTTTCCTTCCGTATTCCTATAGGCAATCGCCCAGTCTGGTGAATAATTACCATATGGCGTCGCTATGACAAATCCACCTTTTTTTATTTTTGTAAACAAAAGCACATTTGGGTCATCATCAAGAAATTCAGCAAATTCAAGTTCACCTTTGCTATCAAACTTATAATATTCATTTACAGCTTTTCTTTTCAGTGTTTTTGCTTTATAGGTATATATTTCTGGATCGTTAAGCTCAGTTGCATTGACTTCGTCAAGAGCAAAAATCGTCTTACTATCAAATCTATATCCATGTAAAATATCGTATGAAATAGATGGTTGTGCTTGATGCTTCAAAAATATTTTTTTGGTCAAAAGCAACATATCATCTAAATAATCCTGACTGTCAAGTAACCTTCTCTTTTCAATGCCTTTAAGAATTTGTTGAATTGTTAATCTAGGTAAATCTGTTCCACCCATAATGTAATTCACAATTTCAAAATCACTTCTAGTTTCTATTACCATAGAACCATGCTTAGCAGTTGTTTCTTTTGCTTTTTCATATTGAGCTTTGTTATTTTCATCAATATAATGCATTCCAACACTTTGCTGAATTACTTCATTTATATCTTTATATTTAAGTGAATCATTAATAGCTTCTATACATTCAGCTACAAATTTTTCTTTGTCCACATTTACTTTATAAACAGTCTTATGAGACAATCTGCTATTTAGCTCAAGTATCAGTTCTTTAAAATCTTTTTCGCTAACATATGATTGCATTTTATTTTCTACTGGCTCTAAATCACCATTCTCAATAGTAATTTTCTTAGAACCTTTTTTCTTCATTTGTTTTACGAATTCTTCTTTGATTTTAGTTGCATGCTCTGCTAAAATTTCATCAGAAAATTCCATTTCTTTAAATTTATTTTCATGATCTTTTTTAAGTATATCCTTGCTAGTAACTAAACCATTACTTTTAAGTTCATTCATAAATGTTGTAGTAAGCTCAGAAGATATTTTTTCTGTTGGAATTCCTGCTGCTACAAATACTTTCATAATAATATCATTTGTCACTTCATCTTTGTTGAAGCCTGATTCTTCATTATAACTTTTTTGAAGCCTTTCACTAAAATGCTCGTAACTGTCATTTGCTACTACAGTAAGTACATTTAGACTTTCATCATGGCATCTATTTCCATATATATCAACTGGAAGTCTTAATCCTCTTCCTATTTCTTGTTTTTTAGCAATTGAATTACTACTATGTTTTAACGTACACAGCGTAAATACATTTGGATTATCCCATCCTTCTCTAAGAGCAGAATGAGAAAAAATAAATGCAAGCGGTGTTTCAAAAGATATTAATTCATCTTTTTTCTTTAAAATCAACTCGATACCTTGTTCAATATACTGCTTCTGTTTTGCCTTTACTGATACAGAGGAATCTTCACTATCTTCGTTCCATCCCTCGATTTCCATAATTTTTGTACTTGTTTTCTTTTTATCTATAGCAAAGTATCCCTGCCTAATTTTTTGTGTATCTTCATACCCTTTGAATAATTCAGGGAATTCTTTAAACACTTTATTATAATTAGAATCTGCTATGACCTCTTTGTATACTGCATCAAACAATTTTAGGTATTCGCCATCTTCACCGTCTTCGCCTCTTACTTTGCTTACCCTATCTATAAAAAACAAAGATAATGCTTTAACTTTTTTGCCATTTTTCAACAAGTTATACTGTTGTTCTAAATGAGATTGTATAGCAATTTTCATTTGAATTCTTACAGCATCCTTTTCATCATATGGACTTAATGCCTCGCCTTCTTTAATTTCAACAAGCCCATCTAGAGTATCTACTTTCAGGCTATGTCCTTTGAAAGGATTTTCTGCAATTCTAAAATTTCTATATTGAGGTAACTCTCCTGATAATTCATAAATGTTACCGTTGTTATCTTTTCTTACTCTAAAAACTTTTTTTACAGCTTCTTTTCCCTGTTCAGCATGAAATATTTCAATCTTCGCAAATAAATCACTTGTAAATTCCAAATATCTTATATATGGAAAATCCGTTGGAATAAGTTTGTTGACCGTCTTCACCTTTATTCTTTTAACCAGATTATCTTTATAAGCTGCATAAGAATCTAATTTATATGTTGGATTAATAATTTCATTGTGTGTAGCAGAATATCTCAATACAAATGCTGGCTTAATATCATCTATAGCTGATAGAGAAGCTGTTCTTTTTTTACTTTTCTTTCCTCCATCAAATTTCTGTGGTTCATCTATTATAACCACTGGATGAAGCTGTCTTATTTCATCCCATACACTCATATCCTCAATATTGCTTTCATGGTCAACATTTCGAAGTACATTTGTATCTCTGTTAAAGGCTTGAGTGTTCATGACTAAAATACTCAAATCCGATTTATCTACAAAATTAAATCTCACGCTACCTGCTACATCTTTTAGCTTTGAATCGTAAACAAAAACATGCTTTGTTATATCTAGTCCATCATAATCTCTGGCAAAATGTTCTTTAAGCATTTGAACACTTTTTTCTACACCCATTCTAATCGGAACTGTAGGAACTACTATAATGAACTTTTTAAAATTCCCATCGTATTTTGTGTATAAATCTAAAATCGTTTTTAGATACACATAGGTTTTTCCTGTACCAGTTTCCATCTCTATAGTAAAGTTTAATGTATCATTATCTATTTCTAAATCATCATTTAGAATAAGTCCATTCTCAGACTGTATTTTTCTTAAATTCTCTCTTAATTGCTTTCCTTTAGAAACTTCTACATTTCTTCTTTTAACATCAGAACCCTGCATAATTTTTCTGATTGCGTTAATTGTACCACCATAGACTGAATTATCTATACTTTTTTGCACATCTCCGAAAAGTTCTACTATAGAGGTTACTGCTTCTTGTTGATAATCTAAATCTTCAAATTGAAATTTAACCGTTTTAGCCATACCACATCACCCCTATATCCATAGAATTTTTTGATTTTTACTTTTTGGATTCTTTTCCTTTATCAAAGTTCTAAGTAAATTCATTGTATTTGTTTTTAGATTGATATCATCTCCAAAGGCACTATCTCTAAATACAATCCATGATAAAGAAGTATCTATCTCACTTATTTTCTTAACCATTTTTTCTGTGATTTCTTCTTCTAAACAAACAAGAACAGTATATCCAACTAGATAGGTTCTACCTCCAATATCATCAAGGTTGTCTATTCTTTCAGTTAGCTCTATATCTTGTCTTTTTAGCATCATTTCATAAACAACATCAATATCTGTAAAATGAGGATTAAAATCTAATCTATCCTTTTCCGATAGGTCTCCTCTATAATCTTCTAATCTAATATTCTTATTTAAAGTATCGCTGATCCATCTTATGTTTGTATCAGCTACTTTAAAGACTTTAAATCCAGAATCAACATTATCATCTGATATCAAATCCCCTGCCATTCTAATTCGTTCTTTTCCTACTTCTGTTAATAAATGTGGCTTATTAATCTCATCCAAATACGAAATCATGTTCCTAGTAAATGTCAATGCTTTTCC
Organism: Tepidibacter sp. Z1-5; assembly: GCF_037844525.1. Classification (NCBI taxonomy): domain Bacteria; kingdom Bacillati; phylum Bacillota; class Clostridia; order Peptostreptococcales; family Peptostreptococcaceae; genus Tepidibacter; species Tepidibacter sp. Z1-5. The sequence continues at coordinate 176,570 of NZ_JBBMMD010000035.1, forward strand.
ACTTCTCTTTTTTACCTCTTTATCAAGATTTTCAGGTAACTGTACCATAATATATTTTAATTTTGTTTTATTTTCTGAATTAATCTTCATCACAGCATTAGCAGTAGTTGCTGATCCTGAAAAAAAATCTAGAATGATATCATCATTACTACAAACTAGGTTTACCAAAAACTCAACTAAGCTGACAGGTTTAGGATTTTCAAAGTTTAAAATATCAAATTCTTTTTCAAAGCTATATGATTTAAATTGTTGAACGGATTTTGGAGAAAAGTATTTTAATCTTTTTCTATATTTGGGTTTACCATCTTTTGTAAAATAAATTTCAAAAAGTTCTTGACCACTCTCATCATATGAAATACCATTTTTCATGTATTCAAGAATTTGATTTTTATTTCTCCAGCTCGATTCTAAAATAACATCTTCAGCCAAAACACCATTCTCAAATTTCATTTCCCCTTTAATATAAATCGGTTCCTTATTACCAATTATTCCAGTAATTACATTATTATCACCTTGATATCTTAGACCTTTTTTAAAACTTATTTCTGATTTAGGATTTTTTTCTGTAGGTGTATTCGTACATCTTTCTTCTGAAACTGCCTCAGAACCAACACGAATAAAAGGTTTTAAGAAATTAATATCTTTAGCATATGCTAAAATATACTCATGAGCTCTTGCAATAAAACCTTTATTGGTACCATTTGGAATATGATTAATAAAGCATCTATTGTTAATGATGTTTCTCTCACCAAAAATTTCATTACAAATTTTTCGCAAATTATATACTTCATTATCATCAATACTAATAAAAATTACTCCATCATTAGTCAATAATTCTTTTGCTATTTTTATAGTAGGATACATTTCATTTAACCAAGTAGAATGAAATCTTCCACTTTCTTTATTATTTGCAACCAATCTTTTTCCATCACTATCCATTTCACCAGAAATATTACTATATTCCTTCTCGCTCATTGAAAAATTATCTGAATAAACAAAATCATTCCCTGTATTATAAGGAGGATCAATATAAATCATCTTAACTTTTCCATAATAACTATTTCTAAGAAGCTTTAATACCTCAAGATTATCCCCTTCAATATACAGATTTTGAGTTGTATCTGGATTTTTACCATCTTCTGGAACATACTTTAATGTCTTACCGACAATGTCTTCATTAGCCTTTCGAATTGCATCTTTCTTTCCAACCCACGTCATATTATATTTTTCTTTTTCGTCAGTTTCAGCATATTGACCAAATTCATTTAAAAGAGCTTCAAAATCAACGATACCATCCTTTACTGCTGCTGGAAATACTTCTTCAAGTTTTTCTTTGAATTCTGATATAAAGAGTTCCTTGTTATTTGCAACTTTATCAAATACTCCTTTTGGTACTTTTTCAAAATTATCCATTGATTAATTCCTCCGTATCTTTATATAATTTCATTAATTGCTTATTTAGCTTTATATTATCTGCTGTATTGTTTATCTTTGATTGCTTATTTTTAATATCTTTTATTTCTTTTAAAATATCAAATATCTTCATAGTATTTGATTGATTATACCATATATTTGAGTCGAGTATATTCTGCCATTTTGACCACAGATTCTTGTTTGAAATCACATAAGCTTTCACCATAATCTCGCTATACAATGCAAGTTTATTAGTTGTATTTGTTAATCTATCAAAATAAATATAATTTTCAAATAAACTATTTATTTCATCGAATAAATGCTCTGTAAATGAGCCTGTAACAAAATGATTTTCAATTACAATTTCACCTTGTTCTACCTTGCTAAGCCTTTTATAACCAAATCCTAAAGCCGTATTTCCTTTAGTATCAATGTACCGTATTATAGCAAAAGCCTTTAGCAACTCTTGTAAAATACCATTAATGAAATAGGCATTTTTCAGGTCATCAATTTCAATATTTAATAGCATTATTACACTTGCATTATATGTGTCATTTGCAATTGAAGGAATTTCTTCCTCTTGAATTTGTCCTATTAGTTCAGCTTTCTGTAAACTTTCTCTAATTCTTTTTTTTACAGTCACATTCGCATCTTTTGGTATAAAAAGTTTTTTATTAAATTTTTTTTTCTGTTTGTATTTTTTAGGAAACCCCAGCATAAATTCACCCCTATTTCACAACTAGGAAACTAATTAATTCAAAATCATCTGCACTTTCATTTGCAAAGGAATTATTAAAACCCCCAAAATCAAATATAGTCTGCTCTGCTTTTTCTTCCTCTTGTCCCTGTATGGAATCAATCGATTTATTTAACAGCATTGAATACTCACTCATATCTTTAGCATTATTTGTTTCCTCAAAAAATTCTGTAAAGATGTCTAGTTGTGGTTCTTCCTTTTTATAACAAACCTTTCTAAATTCTTTCAATACATTTCTTGTGCTATTACTCTGATATACAACCTCACCGTTTCTATCTATATACAGCAAGTAGTAAGGATAGAGAGAACTATCATTTTCTGGCTTTGATAAATCATTTTTATGTTTGAAACAAAAGATTACACCTTTGCTTTCTCCATCAGTCACTGAATAAATTCCTCTAGGTATTTTTTTCACTTCAGGAACTCTTTTTATATACTCTGATAATTCATATAGATACTCATTCATATTTAAATCAGTAAGGGATATACTATCACTCGCTTCATCAATATCTATAACTCTATCTTTAAGTTTCTCAAGTTGTTTTTTTCTAAAGTTTACATCATTCATTTCAGGTGTTAATAAATCTTCGTCTCCTGTTGACACAATATTGGTCACATTCATTTTGTTCTTAACCCTCTGCTCTAAATTCAGATATTCATTTAGCTCAAGAGCTGGAAAAAAGTTAACCATTTTAATAGCAGTATTCTTACTTCCAATCCTATCTATTCGACCAAATCTCTGAATAAGAGATACTGGATTCCACTGTATATCATAATTTATTACCGTATCACAATCCTGTAAATTTTGTCCTTCAGAAATACAATCTGTTCCTATCAATATATCAATTTGATTTTTTTCATTCAAAGGAGTCTTGATCTTTGATTTAGGAGAAAATGCTGATAGCAAACTATTAAATTCTAATTCAACGGTCTTATTATTCGTTTTAGGTTTAGATGAACCAGTTACTACTCCAGTGTAGCATCCTAACGATTTCATTGGATAAGCTATTTTGTCATATAAATAACTTGCTGTATCTGCAAATGCAGTAAAAACAAGAACTTTTTTATTTCCTTTATTATAAGGCTGTGTAGTCACTTTTTCTTTTATAAACTCTGTCAAAGTTTCAAGTTTCTGATCTCTATCATCATTTAGTATTTTTTCTATATCTGCATATAACATTTCAAGAACTTCTTTGTCATAATACAAATCTTCAAGAAATTCTACTTTATTTAAATGAGCTACTTTAATCTCGTATTTGTAATCTAAAACTGCTTCATAATCATCTTCCATGTTATCGTCAATATTGATTTTGGCAGATTCTTGCTCTACTAAATTAATGCAATTATCTATTCTTTCCATCAGTCTTCTAATCGTCTCCCCAAATGAAAATACAGAACTTTCCAGTCTTTTAAATAAATTGAATCTATGTAACACTTTCATACCTGATTCCCTGACATCAGTAGTCATCAATACTCTACCATCAGCCCTTTTACTTTGGTACTTTTCTGCATAATATTGCTTATACTCACTTTTTAAATAACTCAAAGGAGCATAAACTGCAAGTTTTAATTCTTCAAGTATTTCATTGGTTTCTTCAAAATTAAGCAGTATTCCTTTCTTATCTATTTTAGGTTTAAAAGTCTCAGGCTTTAATTTTTCAGGAAACTTTCCTATTTTTTCTGTTCCATAGTAATTGGTTATATGCTTTCTACTACGAGCAATCGTCATCATTTCAAGGAGTTTATAAAAATCAGATGGTAAATCATTAAATAATGCTTCCTTATCTTTCTTCCTCTGTTTTTCCCATTCATTAAGCTGTTTCGATGTTCTTCTCAATACACTCTCTACACTAGAAATGCCTTGTTCCTCAAAAGCAAAATCTCTATCACCTGTTATGATACTTATCTGATTTTTTAAATCCGTAAGTGAATTATTCACTGGAGTAGCTGATAATAGCAACACTTTTGTATTATTTCCACTCTTTCTTACTTCTTCTAATAACCTTTGATAACGAGTTTGTCCATCTTCTTTTTCAGTTCTATTTCTAAAATTATGAGATTCATCTATAACAATTAAATCAAATTTACTCCAGTCAAATCGTGATAAATCCCAGCCACTTTTTGACATCCCTTTATATCTGGACAAATCAGTATGAAACATAATCTTATAATTAAAAATTTCATCAACTATACTATCTTTATAAGCTCCACGGAAAGAGTTCCAGTTATCATATAGCTTCGCTGGAGTTAATACTAATACATTATCTTGTCTGAGTTCAAAATATTTAATAACTGCAAGTGCTTCAAATGTCTTTCCAAGTCCTACACTATCTGCAATTATACAACCATTGTATTTATTGATTTTTTGTATTGCTGATAACACGGCGTCCTTTTGAAAATCAAAAAGCATATTCCAAATTTTTGTTTTCTTAAAGCTGTTATTGTCCTTTTCAAAACGCTCCACACCATAGTCAAGTTGATTCCCGAAAAGTTCATTAATTGTGAAATAATATAAAAACTCTGGTGAATGCTCTTTATACACATAGTTCAAACTTCTCATCAATTCTTCTTTAAAATCAGATGTTACTTCTTCTCCATACCAAATCTGATTAAAAATATTATTTGCTCCAATTATTTGACTTTGATCCATGATATCATTCATTACAGTATCAAAATTTATTTGATTTTGTCTTAATGCTAATGCTTTGCTAGAAAGTTCTAATGACGATGACCCTTGTATCATAAAATCATTGTTAATGGTTAGCAAATTACTTTTTACTTGATACTTAGGATTAGTTTTTCTAACATTTACATGGTTTCCAATAAAATCATACATTGATTTAGCTTTTGAGAAATGTTGAAGCTTATTTTTTTCAATAATATCATAAGAATTAAATAACATATTATTGGGATTAATATCAATTTCAAATTCTCGTGATATTTCATCATTTTCTGGAATGTATCTTGTATCTCTTATCACAAAATTAATCTCATTAACATTTTTCAAGTTATTTTCAAGTAACGAAAAAACCGATAATGTTAACTTATCATTAACTATATTTACTGAACAATTCTTCTTCTGTCTCAATATTTGATTTATTTTATTTACTAATTCATGATTTGAATTAACAAACTCACCCATATTCCGCCCCCCCAATTCAAAAATTTTGATGCTCTATTAGTTAGCCTCTTCTAAATCTATTCCTTTTTCTTTACAAAAATCATAAAATACTTTCTTTGCAATATTATTTGGTTTTGATTTCTCATTTTCCCATCTATTCACAGTAGAAAAACTCACATGCAATTCTCTTGCTAGTTGCTCTTGACTCATATTCAGTTCTTTTCTAGCTTTTTTAACTGTTTCTGCAAAAGTCAGCATCACTCAACACCTCCACTTATCTAGTGTATATTATAGCAAATGCTATAGCATTCATCAAAGATTTTTGTAAATTTTTCTCATTTATGAACTAAAAAAACACCTAACCATTTCAGTCAGATGCCCTTTATAATACCTAAACATTCTCTTACATTTCAGTTTTCATTTAAGCCTTAATATTCTCCTTTCCATTCTTATAATTTTCTTTATATAGTAGTACACACGTCTCCACATGTGTTGTATGCGTAAACATAGCTCTCCAAAACTGCCGTTACTTAATGATATACTTCAATATCCCCTATTCTAAACCTTAATAAATTTTATTTAATATTAACTCATTTTTGCTTTCGTCATTTAACTTCCCATTATAGATATTATGTAATACATAAAAAAATAAAGATATTATCTATTTAATATTTTGTATACCTTATAAAAACTTAATATTTACACCATATTACAAAATTATTAGAAGACAATAAATTAATATAGGTATATTTTACCACAATATAAATCTATTTTTCTCATTTATGTATAATTTTGTATGTATATGTAAAAAAACAGTAGTTTCAATAAACTACTGTTTTTATTGCAAAAGATATTTAAATTTAAATATCTTTTGCAATACTGTTAATATGTACATTTATTTTTCATCGTTTTTTTCTGTATTATATTTTGGTTTAATAGCTGCAACAATTGTATCAATATCTCCAACTATTCTATCAACATCATTTGTAATTTTCTTTACATTTGATAATATGTACTTCATATCCTTTAACATACTCTTAGTATCATTTTCTGATAATACTAGTAATACATCATCCCATGGCATTTCTTCATCAACTTCATAATCATAAGTAAACATATTCATCTGAGATGCTGTTTTCCATATATTCTCCTCTTCATCCCATTCCATTTTAAAGTGATTATTAATGTACTGTTCAACCTTATTTGTATTTGCTTTTTCGCTTTCTAGCCCAACTATCTTTAGTTGTTTTAATATACCCTTCAGTGATGTATTCTTTTCCATCAAGTTCTTTACAGTTTTATAGTAAATCTTTTGTAAAGCATATGATACTGCTGCATTATTAGATTCCAAACAATAAACCCTCCCCCCAAAAAATCCACTCTTTTAAATTATATTTATATCTAATATTGCATATTCATATTTTCTAATCTATCATAAAAGGTAGGTAAAGAGTCTATCACGGTATACCGTGATAGACTCTTTACCTACCTTTGGCTAAAATATAAATCTCCCAATGGTTCTAGGGAGATTCTATAAATTCAGGTGGCATAAATACTATTTCATCAATAGTAACTTTTTTATTATTTTTATCATAAGCAACACTGATTTTATCAATAAAATTTATTATAAATTCTCTTCTAATCCTTATTAAATCTTTAGAATCTCGTTTAATAAATAATCCTGGCAAAAACAGTTGTACAACCTCATATAGCTCTTCTCTATCTTTCTTAACAACCTCAGATTTTTTCTTAAACAGATCTCGTGATTCTTCATATTTATCTATAAGAGTATTATATATTACATGTTGAGTATTAAGTGCTTCTTTAATACATTCATCATTTTCAATAAGTATATGTTTTTCTATTTTGTCTAATATGTTTTTATATTTAGATATTTTTTTCTCTACTTCTTCAATCATAGATAAAATCTCATTCTTCCTCTTATCAAATTTTTTATCATATTCATTCCAAAATATATCTTTATTCTTTTCCTTATCATTTATCTTAAAGATATCATTTTGCATATATTTAATAAATTCATCTTCAACAAGTTTAATAGGAATTATTGTATTACATGCTTTTCTTTCATCCTTTGTATTTGCACATTTATATATATTTGACTTGTTCTTTCCTGGGTTCTTTGGTTTCATTGTTCTTTCACATTTAGAGCATACTAACTTATCTTTCAAAATAAATTTAGTATCGTGATAATAAGGATCTTTATTAATGCTTCGCTTTTGTCTTTGATCTACAATTTCATTCCATATTTTAGTATCAATTATAGAGTTTTGAGGTTGAAGTGGTGATAGCAAAGGATTCTTATTTTTTCTTCTAGGATCACGTCTTCCACCTCGTCTATCCCAGGCTATTTGACCTGTATAAGTCTGATTCTTTATAATTCCTTCTACTTTATTTTTACTCCATTCTATAAATCCATAATTTTGATTCATTACATTTGCAATTCTTCTATATCCCATACCTCTTAAATATAACTTGTATACTTGTTCAACAAGTTTACTATCAAAATCATCTTTTTCAAGTATTGTATCCCATTTCTTCTTATCTTCTGATTCATTCTTATTATATGCAGGTACATAACCAAATGGTATTCTGCCTCCAGCCCATCTGCCTTTTCCTATACACGCTCTTCCTCCATCTTTAACTCTACTAGATAGAAGGTTCCCTTCCATTTCTGCTAAACTCGTGAAAATTATATGAATTAGTCTTCCTACTTCTGAATCAGTATCCTCTATATTTTCACCATCTTTAATATAATGTACATCTATACCACATCGTTTAAAAAACAATTCTAATGCAATAGTATCTTCGACAACTCTTGATAATCGGTCTCTTGAATAAATTATAAGGTGTTTGAATTTTCTTTGCTGTGCATTACGTAAAAGTTGAGTTAGAATAGGTCTTTCTGTAAAACTATCTATAATACTTAACTCATCTCTTTCATGACCGTAAACCTTAGTAGCAGGTTTTTCTTCTTTAAAAATCAAGTTTTCAGGTAGATAAAATTCTTTTTTTTCTACAAATTTTTGAATTCTTTCCATTTGAGCATCAAGTGAGTAACCTTCTTTCTTCTGTCTAGTTAAAGAAACTCTGAGGTATGCCGCTGCAGTTAGTTTTTTTTCTTTTTGTCCCATCATCGATTCTGATTGGATGTCCATTTATCTCCAACTCCTTAATGTTCTCATACATAAATACTTCAAGTAATGCAGATTGATTCTTCTCCAACTCATCTGAAATTAAGTGTATATATCCCGAGTCAACTAAAGGAATAATTATTTTTTTAAACTTATTATTTAAAAAAATGATTTTTTCATCTAATTCTTTTATTTTTTCTTTAATATTTTTTTGATTTTTTACTTCTTTCGTAATTTTTTTTCTTATATACTCATCTGTTGAATTTTCAATATATTCCTCAATTAACTTTCCTTGTTTATTAATACTATCAACAAGTATTTTCTTTAAATCACCTCTTTTACTACTCAGTTTCTTAACACTATCTTTTATTATATTATCGAGTGTATCTTTACCTTTATTCTTATCACTCTCTTCTTTATTAATTAAAAATCTTACTAAATCTCTTATTGTATCTCTTATTAAAACATCTTTATTTATCCCTTTACAGCCTTTGCTCTCACATGAAAATTTTCCATTTTTATATTTGAGTACTTTTTCACATTTAGTACAAATAAATAAGTCTTTAAATATTTTATTTGTTCTTTTTTGTTCTCTTTTAGGTTGTAGCTTATTAGGATTGTTTTCATACCATTTTTCTACAGTGTCATACCACTGTTTCGGAGTTATTATAGGTTGGATATTGTGATATTTATGAAAATACTTAGTATTCACTTTTTCAATCTTACCATAATAGTTAATATAAAAATCTTTATACTTAAAATCAATATTATTAATATAAATTCCTGCATAAATAGACTTACTCAAAATACTGTTTATATCTTTATCTTTTAGTTTATTTACCAAAGCGATATATTCCGATTTTTCTTCTTTTGTATCAGCATATTTATTTAGTTTTTTAATAATATCCTTTGGTTTTTTTACAGTTTTGTATTTTAAATATATTTCAAATATATCTTTAACTAATTCTACTTTTATTCCATCATGAAAATAGAATTTTTCTTTTTTGTCATACACTAATCCATATGGTGCTCTTTTATCGTATATTCCTTTTTCAATTTTAGTTTTTTGTCCTTCTCTGGTTCTATGAGCAATTCTTCTAGGCTCCATTTCAGCTAGTCCCATTAGTATATTTTCAAGAAAATTACAAGCATAATCTTTTTTCTCATCTATTTGTATATCGTTACTGTATAAAATTTCTATATCTAATTTTTTAAAAAGCTTCTTTATCTCTATAAACTCTTCAAAAACTCTTGTTAGTCTATCTCTTCTAGTTAATATTATCTTTTTAAAATATCCTTTCTTAGCATCTTCTATCAGCCTCATAAATGCTTTTCTTTGCTTATATGATACTTTTGTAGCTGAAACAAGTTCACTATACACATCATAAACAAGAATATTTTCGTTGTGAGCATAGTTCTTACAAGTATATATCTGTGTATCTATGGCATTTGGAGCATTTGGATTAGATTCTCTTGCATATATAGCTGCATATTGATAAGGATCATTTACTAACCGATTCACTATATCCTCCTTCGCCAAATTTTTCATCTCCATTGACTATTCCCCCAAGCTTATCATAGTCTTCCAATATCTTATTTATTATGAATTTAACCAATTTATTCATAGAACTTGTATTATCTTTAAAAGTTACTCTGACATTAGTTTCTTTACCTTGTTTTTTCATTTGTACCTCCTAATTTCTGTTCATTAAAATATTGTGTCAGTTCTTTTTTCATTTTTTAAATTTTCAAGAATATTTGTCATTATAAAATTTGAATCCTTAGCTGAATTACACATATCATAGTACTCACACATCATCTTACAGTTAGTATTTGGATTACTTGGGAATTCTTTTTCTGTAGAAATCTTTTCATAAATATTCCACAAATTATTTAAAGCATCTTCAATAACTTCCGCAGTTACTTCCTGTTCAATTTTTTTATTGTAAGCCATGTAATAATAGCTAATTATATTAGGGTAACGTCCTAATTTTTCTTTAGTCAGAAGTATATATATTGGTAGTTGCATATTATTAAATGTCTCTATATTCCTTCCAGTCTTATAGTCAATTGTTTCTATAAGACCATCATTTCTAAGATATACCTTGTCCAATTTTCCACATAGAGTAAATTTTCCATCCATATTCTTATTTATCATTTCTTCAATCAATACATTTTGTTTTCCTTGATCCTTTTGGTCATCAAAGTAATTTGAAAGCATAGTTAAAGCTTTTAAACCATACTCTCTTTCTTCTTCTAACGACTGGTAACCCTCTCTCTTCCAATTTTTCCTCAGTAGCATGTGTAAATTATCAATAGTTCTGTATTTTTTATCTGTAAGCATATTAAATTGAGCTAAAGTCATATGCATGCTGTTTCCAAAAGCCAAATATTTACTTGGACTTTGTTGTTTGCTCTTAATTTTGTTAATATATTTAAACTTATATTTTCTTTTGCAATTTAAGAACACTTGTATACCTGAATTACTGAGATAAAGCTTATTACCTGACATAGTTTCAATACTCCTCTCTTAATCTTGATTTTAATAATTAAACCATGGCTTTGGGCAAACCATATAATTTTCAAATTATTCTACATTAGCTATTAATTCATGTGTCATTTTTTATAATCAAAGACACTCTATGTGTCACTTAAATTATATTATTGACTCATTGGTTTATCAATAGAAGTTTATGGCAACAATTCCAATATAACCATTGATTTAGCTTATATCTTGATATAGAATAACTATGAAATAACTAATTCTTTAGATTAAATAGAGGTGTGTTATGAACAAATTATCGGAAAGATTAAAAAAACTGAGAAAAGAAAAAGGACTGTCTCAAAAAGATTTGAGTGCAGAATTGAATATTCCTAGAACTACGATATCCTCTTGGGAATCTGGCAGCAGAATCCCAGAACTTATGACTACCCAAAACCTTGCTACATTTTTCGAAGTTTCTATAGACTATCTATTAGGTAGAACAGATTCTCGCAATCCAGTACATATTGAATCTATAGTTAATAATCTCTATAAATCTATTCAAGATGATCCTGAGCTCATTGATTTTATAGAAAAACTTACATATAGAAGTGATCTGCATGCCATCTCTAAAAAACTAAAAGACTTATCATCTAATTCAGTTAATAAGTTAATAAGAGTTATAGATGCTTTAGAACTAGATAATAACTCTATATAGTTATTTTTCTTTAGCATACCTTTCATCAAATTCAGGCCACTTTATTTTATGTTGCAGTCTTGCTTCTTCAAACTCATTACAAAATGCCTGATATTCTTCATTAGGAAGTTGGTTTTCTTCTAACTCCTCTCCATCTTTAGTTATAAAGGATACTTTTGAAATTTTAAGCAAATCTCTTCCTAACATTTTAACTCCCCCCTGATAAAAAACATATGAAACAGAGGTATTGTCCTATTACAAAGCATTTCTTGTATCTATTTATAATAATTTCATGTATATTTTAAAGCCTTGTTCAGTAAATATATACTGTTCATGGTAAACTACAGTTCTGTAAAATAATAACTACTACTATCTGTACTAATTCACTCCATATATTAACATTACCTAATATAGACTATAATGCTATAATTAGATTGGGCAAATCAAATAATACAAATTTCATTTAGCTATAACTAAACTCTATGTTTACCTTGTTACTAAACATATAAAAATTTCTAATTCTATATTACGGAGTGATAGTTATGGTATCCTATAAACCAAATTCTAAAGCAGTTCTATACTCTCGCGTCAGTACCGAAGAACAAGCTAATAAAGATAATTCTATCCCTGCTCAGATTAATGCAATAAAAAAATTTGCATTGAGTAATGGTATAGAAATAATAGGCGAGTATCTAGATGAAGGAAAATCCGCACGAACAGCTGATCGTCCAGAATTTCAAAGAATGATTAGTGATGCAAAGAAAAAAGATAAGAAATTTTCAATGATTCTTGTCCATAAAACAGATAGATTTGCTAGAAATCGGTCTGATTCTGTAATATATAAATCTTTACTTAGTAAACAATGTGGTGTAAATGTTATAAGTATTACAGAGAATTTTGATGATTCCCCTACAGGAAAATTATTAGAAGGTATGATGGAGGTAATTGCTGAATTTCATTCCTTAAACCTTGCACAAGAAGTAATGAAAGGTATGAAACAAAAAGCTAGTAAAGGAGTTTACATTGGCAGAACTCCATTTGGATATTCTTTGAATAAAGAAACTAAACGCCTTAAAATAAATGATGATGAGGCAAAAACAATTAAAATTATGTTTGAAATGTATTCAAAAGGTGATAGTTTTGGGACTATTAAAAAATACCTAAACTTAAATGGTTTATTAACATGTAATAATAAATTTTGGGATTCATCATCGGTAAAAAGAATTATAAAGAATCCTGTTTATACAGGGCAATATATATGGAATAAAACCAAGAGATCAAATAGATCTAACAACGATCCTAGCGATTGGATTGTACTAAAAAATACGCATGAAGCTATAATCGATCAAGAATTATTTGATAAAGTACAGAAAATCCTCAAGGCTAAACAAACCATGAAAGGAGCTGCTGTAAAAAGCCAATACCTACTATCTTCTATTATAAAGTGTGGTCATTGTGGTCATAACATGATAGGAGAACGAAAAAAACATACTAGCGGTAAAGTATATATACGCTATGTTTGCGGTAACTACCTTAGTCATAGAATGTGTTTTTTTAACTTTGTACATAAGGAAGCCATTGAATACCTTGTATTTCAAGATATAAGGAAGATTCTTAAAGATGGGGATATTGACCCTAGTAAAGTTATAATTACTAAATCCGATGATTCAACCGATGAACTAAAGCTGTTGGAAAATAGACTAAAAAAAATAAAACACAAATTTCAAAAGCAGTTAGAAGCATTTGAAGCAGAGATCATATCTTTAGAAGAGCTTCAAGAAGCTAAGAAGAGAGTGTCACTAGAAGAAGCTGAAATTAAAGAACAAATTAATCAGATAAAGAATAAACATGTTAATGAAGACTTAGGAGAACAGCTTAAACCTCAATTTAATGATATTGATGAAATTATAGAGTCTAATGATCCTACAGCTATAAAACTATGGTTAAAAGAACGGATTCATAAGATTGAGGTACTTAATAAGTCGGATGTGAAGATTGAGTATAGGTTGCCATGGTAGTTTAATCCAGTTATACATGGTGATTTTTGTATAATTCAGCAACTTAAATATACTTAGGAAAACCTTACATGTTTTCCTCTAATACATAATACACATTATATTATAGCAAAACTCCCACAATCACTTGTGGGAGCTACATTTTATAACAAAAATATTTTAATAACTTAAAATTCAACTTAGATAGAATCAAACCTTATTAATATAAGATCACATATTATTTAGATATTTTATAGAAATCACCTGTAGAATCCATTTAACAATACATTTAACAATTTGTTTGTTTCTGATAAATTAACATCAAAGTCTTTTAATTTGTAACAATCTTCACATAATGGAACTAAGACTTCTCCTTTTTTATACAAGTCCATGCTTGATTTTTCAACTATTTTTCTACCACAATTAGGACACACTCTATTGTATCCGTCAATTCCTTTTATATTTCCAAAAAATAAAAGTTCTAATAAATCCTCAGTTGGTGATGGTGAAAAAAGAAGAATTTCTTTAATCAATTCCGTTGCAATTTGTTCATTAAATTTGTTTGCTATATTCAAATCATAACCTAAATGAGTTTCGTTAACCTCTTTTTGTGGTTGATTATAGTAAACTTCAAAGAATCTATAAAAAGTATTATCATATGCTTCTTCCACCAATTCATGTGCTTTAAACCCTGTTGACTTTGGAAAAATAACATATCTACAATTTTTTTTACCATTAAATTCATCGAGTCTAAATTTAATTCTATTTTTATCACTTGAAATCCATGTCAATTCCCATTTATCATCTATTTTTTTTATATACCCACCACATTTTGGATTTCCCGAACCACCCTTGTAATCAATTTCCAGTGGAATTACATTTATGTTTTTTTGGTCCTGTACAAAATTGCAGAGCGTATTAAAAAGTATATTTTCAGACCTATACTTATCGATATTAAGATTTTTCAAAATATGTATTTTACTATTGCAAAATTGCTTAAATTTTTTTGTGTTCTCTGCAATATAATATAATATATCTATATTTTCAAAGTTATTACAATCAATCAAAAGCTCTAAAAATCTATTTACATATCGATTAGTAAAAAAATTCAGTTTACTATCTTCATCTTCTATCCTAGAAAATTCTTCAAAACTATTAAATCTCACTCTTTCAAATGCAATAGCTTTCCTCTTGTTGTCATATTTATTAGTACAACCCTCTAAACCATATAAATCTATCCAAAAAACATCATATGAATTAATATTATAAGGATATTCAGATTGGTTTTGTTGATATTTTTGATATTTAGTTTTATCTCTATCTGATCTGGATTTTTTTAACTTTATATTTAGTAAATTACATAACTCTTTTAGATTTTTATAAAGGATATCCGAATTATAATAAATAGTTCGGTTGTCTTTATCCACGAAGTAATAGTAATATGAATCGTTAACATTTGAATACGAATCAAACATATAGATAGTTGTTTCATCCAATTTGGATTCTAAAAATCTTTTCAATAATTGCTTAAATTCCTTCGTCTCATCATTATTTATTATAATTTTCAATTTTTTCAAAGCATTATAATATTCATCAACATTTTTGTTTATTTTATATTTTTCTCTCAATTTAAATAATGCTTCTAATTTTCTGTTATTATCATTACATTGTTTTATTTCAGCTCCAGCCCATCTAAAAATATCTGTAATTTTGCTATCATCAAAATTTTTCGACAATACGTCTACTACAGAAAACTTCTCAAATTCTTTTTTTATATAATTTTTAAGATTGTATATACTACCATACCTATATATATCCTCATCCATATTTTTAATATGATTTTTTATTATATCATTGAGATAATCTAATTTATTATTTTCACATGAATATAATTTATTTTCAGCATCAATATAATATACCAATTTCTCATATAGAAGCACAATAGTCTTATTACTTATTTTAGTTTTTATTAACTTTTCAATTGTATTAAAGTATTCTTTTATATTTAAATCATTTTTATCAATATAAAAAATAATAATATCATTTCGTTCAATCCAAGGTGTAAAAGAAACATAATTTTCCGAATATAAATACTTTAAATTGTCATAATATGTATAGAAAAATTCACTAAAATCCTCTTGGTATATTTTTTTTGATAAATTATTTTTTATTGATTTATCTATTTCTTCAATAACCCCTTTGAATATAGCGTCATAATTCTTCTGATTCGGTGCAACGCTATCTCGAGTTCTACTAGAATATTTTGTATCAATAATTGCACCATCTAATAATCCTAAACTTTCATCAATTAAAATCTTGTCTTCTAATGGGAATGTACTATACATATAACATTTTTTATTATCCTGAAATAATAATTTTTTAGGATAATAGATCTTATATATATTTGTATTTATAATCTCATAATATTTATTGTTATCTATATTTATAGTTTTTTCCATACCATTAATATTAAGATTTATTGTTTTTATAGCTTTAGTAAATAATAGCATATTTTTATCAAAAAACTGTAAAGGTTCAAATAAGTGTTCAATATTATTAAATGAGTCAACAAATTTTTTATTATTACTTTTTGATAAAATAACATTCATGCTTGTCTGTTTTTCATCTTCAAATTTAACCAAACTAATTTTATACGGTTCTGAGTTATTTGTTTTGTCTGTTTTAATTTCTATGCCCGAATTAGAAATAGTAAATCCATTTGCTAAATTATAAACAGATTTTAATCCTATACCATATTTTCCTGTAGTATCTACCCCATCCTTAGTTGATTTATTTAATACTAATATTCCTATGATACTCTTAACATCAAATGGAGTGCCTTTATAATTAAGTTCTATAGAAAAAGTATCATTATTATTCTTTATTTTTATATCAAGTTTATCATCTAATTTCTTTCCTTTGTTATACATAGCATCATCTGCATTTTGAATAATCTCAAAAATAAATCGGTCACTATACGCTTTTATTTGATTATTTTTTCTTCTAATTGTAGCGAAATCCTTTAATACTTTAGATTTTAAATTTTCCGATTTATTTATTCCATCTACAATAATAGAGAGGTCTCTATTTGCATTAATTATACTATCTTTAACACCTTCAACTTCTTCATTTAACATATAAAAATTTAAAAAATCATCGAAATTGCACATTTACTTTTCACCTCTGATTTTAAATGAATATGAAATATTTTTATTAGAACCTACTTTTCTATACATAAGTTTATTACGACAGTTTTTACAACTTTTAATCTCTTTTTTTTCATTATACAAATCTAAGACTAGCCTACAGTCAGAACTTACTTTCCCACAAATTTCACATTTCAAGCAAGCTTCCACTTCCACAATCTTTTTCCCAATAGTACTAAAAATTTCGTAATTAAATACTCTTTTATCTCTAGATATTACTATGCAATTTTCAGCCTTTAGCTTAATAAGATATTTATATATTTCTTTTATCTTACTAACAAATTCATTTTCTGTAGATTCAATTTCAATATTACATCTTTTCAATATAGTTTTGTCAGTCATAGCCAACTTAAAAATATCATTATTAGATTCATCTCCAGTAAAATTCATTACTGTACTTCTTTCTTTATTCTTACTAACAAATTTATAGCAATAAACTTCACTATTAATATACAATGCTATTATACAATTTTTTAAACTTTCAACTTTTACATTAAGACTATTTACTGTAGAAATACAATTAAATTTTTTAATTACATCATTAAATAGTATAATCTCATTTGCATATTCGTCTTTATCCGTTTCCTTAAAACAATATCCAAAGTCATATAAAAAATCGATTTCATCACAATAGTCACTATCAAATATATTACTTATGATATATTTGATAGTTCTTTTATCTATTTTTTTTCTAAGTAATCTTGATAATAAACTTTTAAATTGACCACCTTTCGTTTTACCTAATTCTCTCGTATAAATGTTATAACTACTCTTTATTGGAAACTTCTGATATCTATCATCTAATTCTAGTATTTTTATTATTAAAATACCTACATCATTATTATTACTAAACAACTCCAAAGTACTAAACTTTTCTTTTGCAATAATTATATTTCCTATACTATGTTTAACTCTTTTTTTCAATATATCTTGATCAACAAGTAATTTTTCTGTAATATTTACATTTTCACACTGTTCTCCATAAATATACAAAGCATTATCATAGTCATGATTAAAAATATGATAAATAGGTTTTTCATTTATCTGAAACATTTCTATTGCTTCTTTAAATTGTTCTTTTGAATCAAAGA
The DNA here is from genome assembly GCF_037844525.1 of Tepidibacter sp. Z1-5. NCBI lineage: Bacteria > Bacillati > Bacillota > Clostridia > Peptostreptococcales > Peptostreptococcaceae > Tepidibacter > Tepidibacter sp. Z1-5. The sequence continues at coordinate 194,483 of NZ_JBBMMD010000035.1, forward strand.
GTTCATTAAACGGATTATTATACAGCATTATATAAGCTTGGTCATCATCATTTATTACTTGTATATCTTCTTTATAATCACTTTTGCATAGATAACAAAAATTTGCTAACATTTTTTTTATTGTAAGTTCACTATCTTTTATTGCGCATTTTGCATTATCAAAAAATTTATTTTTTAAATTAAATAAACCTTTTTTTATGAACTGCCTTTCTTTATCCTTTGCCGAAATATCCGTTCTTTCACTATTAGCTAAATCATTCGTTACACAAATAACAGAATCATTTATCAGGTTAATACTTTTAACTAATGGAAATATACAGTAATATATTTTACTGTTACCACTTAATTCATAACTATATGCAAAACTCGTTAATTTATTATCTTCAGTAATTGTGCTTACAATGTATTTATATAATTTATTTCCTACTAAAATGTTTTTATAAAAATATTTATAACTAAGATTATCCAACTTTACTTTATTTTCATTCACTTCTAATGTTTTTATAATAGTTTGTGTTCCATCAAAGTTTAAAATGATTTCATTAATATATTTTGTAAAAAGTAGACTTCTAAAGTCTATAAGACTTCCACCTTTAATAAACATTTCTTCATTATTATAAACTTCTTTTATTTTAATTTTATCTACATTAAAACATATTTTAGTAGTCCCTGTATTATCTTCATTTAAATATATATCAAATATAGCCTTATCATTTTCATCTTTACCCATTTTAATTATAATACCGTTAGAAGTTGAAACTTGTATAAATCTTGTTATATTAAACACAGATTTTAAACCAATTCCATATTTTCCTATAGCTTCACTATCATTTTCTTTTGAAGATAAATTTGTATTAACAAATCCAATAATATCTTTAAAATCAAATCCCTTCTCATCATATGAAATTGTAACTTTAAATTTATTCTCTTCACAGTCTACGATTGCTATATTAAAACATTTATCTGTTTCAAAGTTTTGTTTTTTTCTTGCATCCTCACAATTTTGCATAAATTCGCTAATAAATCGATTATCATACCCTTTTGTTTGTTGAACATCTTGTTCATTTCCTTTACTTATAAGATTTATCAAATCTGTTTTCACAGTAAATCCCATAATTTCTTTTAAATTATTCACAATATCATTTTTTTCATTAATATTATTTCCAAACAATATTTTATTAATTTTTGATATGGCTATATCTTCATTATTTTCTGAATCATTGCAAACTATATTATAATATTTTTTAATCTCACTTCTATCCATTATTCGCTTTGCTCCTTTCATTGCGAATATTTACAACATTACTACTTATTATTTTATTATCTTTTAAGTAGTACACATCTCCACAATTAATCGATAATTCTGGTCTTTTATCAATCATGATTTTTATATTTTCTAGATTTTTATTAACAATAACATCCCTAAAATTTTCGTATATTTTTTCTATTCCCAATATTTTATTTAGAATCACTATAGTATTTTTTATATTTATCTCAATTTTTTCTTTTTCTTTCTTAGCATTATATAAATCCTCTGAGTTTATATTATCTAGAATGTTTTGGTACATGTTTATAGTTTCTAAAACTGCTTCATAAGTTGTCTTAAGAACTTGTTGATTAATTAGTACAGTATTTCTTATAGGCATAAATTCAGCAATCATCTGTGCTTTTGAAACGCATTTTATAAATAAATATTTACTTAAATCACTATTATTTTTTTCTAAAAAATAATACATTTTTTTTGTTTTAATACTATTATTAATTCTATCTATTCTTCCAAAGCGTTGTTCAAGATTGGCAGATGTCCACGGAAGTGATAGATTAATTACAACATCAAAATTACCAAGATTGACACCTGTAGAGCCTGATTTATCTGTGATTAACAATGCTGAAATAGTTCCATCTTTATCTACACTATTAATATCTCTACTTATATTATCACTATTATCCGTGTCAATTTGCTTTACTAACAGCCCCTTAGCATCACTTATAACTTTTTGATAGAGCTTTTTCAAATCACTTTTTACTTCCGCAATAACTATACATCGATTATTGTTTTTTATCACTTCTTCTTTTATTTTTTCCATTATAATTTCAGCTTTTTTTTCATTATACTGGAATTTCTTAAATTGTGAAAACAATCCATCACTTTCTAAAAATTTAATTTCATCATTAAATTTTTCATCTGACTGCTCATATTCTATTGGTATAACTACTCTATCGCATTTATAATCTGCTTTGAAATCCTCCTTGAAAAATAAAGTAAAATCAACATTTTCTTTAAGTCTTGTACAAGAATCATCTTTATAAGCATTTTTACCACTGTTATAAATCATATACTGTGGTAAACAAGCAATATCTTTACTTGTAAAAGAAAATGAACGTTCTTCTACATCTAATGTTTCATCTATTACTAAAATATCGCTAACAACATTGCATAAAATTTCAAGTTCATTGTTTGCTTCATTAAGTAAGTTGCCTTTTATAGGAGTAGCTGTTAACATCATTACTTTTTTACTATTTAGAGCATTCTTATAATCCTGCTCTTCCATTTCCGTCTCAACCTCATCATTTTTATGGGTATCATCAGGCTCACAAATTTTTATTAATCCCCACTTGTTTAAAGCTTCATGAGCTTCATCAACTATAATCAGATCCCAAATTACTTTTGATTTTGTCAGACTATTAAAAACTTCTCCACTTTTATTACTTATAATACATACCGAATAAAGTAAAGATTTTAATTTATAAATATCTATTTTTTTTCTTATTATTGTACTACTTATACCAAATGCCTTATATAGTTCCAACGACCAATCCACTCTTTTATTTGTAGGGCATATAATTAATACTTTAGGTTGAGATTTCTCGTTCAAAATATCTGCCACTGAATAACCCGCAGAAATTGTTTTTCCACAACCTGGTTCATCGAAAACAAAACAATATCTCTTATTTTTAACTATTCTACTTGCTGTTTTTTGCAATTCATATTTATCGTATATGTCTGTATTCAATAAAAAATTACACATATCAACATTACCCCTTAACTTTTATTTATTTCCTTTTAGTTATATATCTCTGTTTTTCATTAATCAAACTAAATTTAATTTCCTCAAATAGCATACCTTTTTTCATCTAGCTATTTATCAAAACTTTATAAAATCTCCAGTTATAAAGTTTTTTTAACACCCAATTTCCTTTTGACCTAAAATATAACTTATATCATACTCTCTATCTAATCTTATCTATAATTATATACCTTGTTTTTCCATTTTTCTACTTTTTTTATAGTTCATAATTTAATATCCTCAACTTTTGCATGTATGGAAAATGTGCTAATCAAACCATATTATGCATTCACTCAACGCATTAATAAAGTATCATTTACAATACCTCTGTTATCACACTCTTATTTTATAAATAAACGCTACCTCAACCAAATCTATAACCTTAACCTGCTCCACAATCTGTGCAAAAATATCCTTATCAAATTCTTTAATAGCATCTTATTTTATGTGGGTATCAAGTCACTCGGTAAGCCTTCCACCCCTACTCCAAAAGGCACGTTCACAATAGTAAACAAAGCTTATAAGCCAGGAGGACCTTTTGGCGAAAGATGGCTAGGACTTAGCAAGCCTCATTACGGTATTCACGGCACAAACAACCCCTCATCAATAGGAAAAGCAATTTCAAATGGATGTATAAGAATGTATAATAAAGACGTTATAGAGCTTTATAATATTGTTCGAATTGGAACAGTTGTGATTATAAATTAGTTATATGTAAAAGAAAAAAAATAAACCCCTTAAAATAAAGGGGCTTAAACTGTGTTTTAGTTATTTAACTCTTCTATTATTTCTATATTATTTTGATCCTTATTTAACAACAACACTGAACCTATTATTATAATACCTCCTACAACTTGATTCATTGATGGTATTGTTCCATATAATAATAAAGATAATATTATAGTGACTACTGGCAAGAAATTCATAAATAAATTCGATAAAGTTACTCCTATATTCTTTATTGCATATATGTTTAAGAAATAGGCTATGGTAGAATTAAATACACCTAAAATGATCAGATTTATTATAACTTTTCCCATCATTAAGTTGTGCATACTTACTGGATAAACAAATATAAATGGTAATGTTGTTACAGCACCTACTATTGCTTGATAATTTAACATTACTGTCTTATCATATTTGTCTGAAACCTTATCAGACAAGAAGCAATAAACTACCCATGATATTATGCTAAGAATAGTAAGTGAATATCCTTTAAAGTTAGTTGAAGCTAAGTCTTTAAAGTCTATTCCCATAAGAATATATACTCCTATTAGTGAAACAATAACACTAAAAATACTCAATTTTGTTTTTGGTCTTTTAAAGAATATTATATCTATTATTAATGAAAATACTGCTGCAAATCCAAATAATAAAGATGATACAGTAGGTCCAATAGCAGTTATACTTAGAACAGTTAATACATGAAAAAATGTTGTTCCAAACAATCCTGACAAACATATAATGAATATATCTGATTTCTCTATTTTAAAATTATTCTTTTTAACAATATTGTATATAGTAAAAAGAACAGCCATAATAGTAAGTTGAAATCCAACTATCACTGTTGCATGCATATAATTATCAATAACATCTCTAGAAATATATGAAACTCCGTATATTGTTACAACTATAATTATACTAATTAAACCAAGGATTTTGCTTTTATTCATATTTTGCTCACATCCTTAATATTTTTTGCTTATACTTTTTATCTTACTATGTTCTTTGACTTCTCTATAGCAGCTTCCGCTATAGCATCTATTTTATTTTGTATTTCCTTATCTAACAGTTCTACATCTTTCGTTTCTTCAAGAATTTGACGTACTTTTTCTAAAGATTTTTGTGCTATATCTTTTTCTCCTTCTTCTTTCCAAGAACCATAATTTCCTCTTTCCGTTAATTCACCTCTCCATAGCTCTTTTCTAAAGTAACGCACTGTATGTTTTGAACCTAAGAAACTTCCGCCATGTCCAGTTTTTTCAATATTATCTAAATCTATTCTCTTTTCATTAAAATTTAATTCTCTTACTAATCTTTGTAACTGAGACATACATTCATTAGAGTATGGTAGATCTGCATAATCTACTACTAAATCCATGTCTAATTGCATTGCTACCAAGAAGTCTGTTGTTAAAGCCCCAATAGTTCCAACCATACCTGTTTCAAATCCAGTTTGCGCATCTAGAACTTTTGAGTCACGTAAATTACATGGCATCTTTGTTGGAAGGTCTAAGTAAAGTCCTAATTCTGCCATACAACTCTTCATTATAGCTGATTCAGGGCTAGACATTGCAACGCTTAGTGTTTTCATATCCATACTACGTACATAGCTTGAATATATTACAGGTGCTCCAGGATTAACCATCTGAGATAGTGCTATACAAGCGAGTGTTTCCGCATGAGTATGAATTATTGCGCTTTCTATAGTTATAGGTGAAGATATTCCAAGTATTCCTCCAGAACTTATCACTGAAGGTATTTTATATTTACTAGCTTCCATAAGTACATTTAAAGTATTCTCATCTACTTTCATTGGAGGCATAGTTAATACCCAAACAGATATAAACGGTCTTTTTAAAAATTCTTCTTCACTACCTACTGCTAATGATGCCATTTTTACTGCATCTCTAACTCCTTCTTTACCAACAACTCCTCCAGTTATATGTTTTGTAGTATTCTTTATTGTTGTTGCCCAAGTATACCAATCAGATGCTTGAAGGGGTACATCTTGAGGTGTAACAAGTCCACTTGCAATTGTTACATTATCTAAAGTTTCTAGTATTTTAGTAAGTTTAGCTAAGTCTTCATTAGTAGCAGGACGTCTTTCTCTTGTATCAGGATCAATAACTGCTGTTGCCATAGTCATAGCTGCTAATGTTGGAGGAGCTTCACTTATTTTTACGTCATTTTCTGGTGTTCTTCCATAAAGTACAAATTCATCTCTCTTTGGAACAGTTTCAAGTGCTCTAGCTATTAATTCCCTAGGAATTTTAACAATTTCCCCTTCAACTTCTGCCCCTTCTTTTTTCAATATTTCACGTGCTTCTTCTGAACATAGCTGCATCCCCATGTTTTCTAACATATCCAAAGCCATATTATGAACATTTTTTAAATCTTCATCAGAAAGAAATCTTAATACTGGTTTCATATTATTTTCACATCCCCTTTAGTTTTTTTATAAATTTATTTATTTAATACTATGAAAATATAACTTGATATTTAATAGCTTATTTCTGCTTTTTTTTGCTCTAATGTGCTTTTATTAATTCTATTCAAAATATATTAAAAAATAACAAAAAAAATACCCTTTAAATTGGGTAATTATTCAATCACAAATTTATGTAAATTTTTTTCTAAAAAACTTCTCAATTTAAACACATCTTCAAAGTAATAATCAGCTTCTATTCTGATTGCAAAAGTTTCTGTTACAGGTGCTCCACCAACAAAGACCTTTACACTTTCTCTTAATCCTTTATTTTTTAGTTCTTCTATAACTTCTTTCATAGCTGGTAAGGTTGTAGTCATTAGAGCTGACATCATAAGCATATTAGCTTTTTCTTTATATACTGTATCTATAAATTCTTTTGTAGATACATTTATTCCCAAGTCAATTACATCTGCTCCAGTAGCTATAAGTATGCTTTTCACAATGTTTTTTCCAATATCATGAAGATCTCCTGCAACTGTTCCTAATATAATTTTCACTTTATTGTTTCTTTTATGATTTTCAAAATATGGCTGCAATATATAAATTCCTGCATTCATAGCTCTAGTGGAAAGAAGTACCTCAGGAACTAAAACTTTATCCTTACGAAACTTTTTAGCAATTTCATCAATTCCTGAAATCAAGCCTTTTTCTAATATATGCTCAGGTGTATATTTCTTTGCTAAAGCCTCTTTTGTTAATTCTATTACAGCATCAGTATCTCCATTTATTATCCCTTCCCTTATCTTTTTATAGTACACTCATGCTCCCCCTTAAAATAATTTATTTCTATATACTACTGGTTTAACATCTATATGTTTTTTAAAGACCTTTGTAAAATAGCTTTGACTTTTAAACCCTACTCTATTTGAAATATCTTTTATGCTTAATTCTCTCTTTTTCATTAATTCAACTGCTTTTTCTACTCTCACTCTTGTAATGTAATCATTCACTGTGCAATCTAGTTCTTTACGGAATAATCTACTTAAGTGAGATTTACTTATAAAAAGATATTGTGCTACATCATCTATTTTTATTGGTTTAGAATAATTCTCAATAATAAAATTTCGTGCTTTTTTTAATAAACTAATGTGCTTTTCGTCTCCTAAAATAAATATTTTATCTAAAAAATCTCTAGCTACATCATATATTTCATAAAAAAAACATTCTATATTATCAACTTTACAAATTTCTTTATTAAAGTCTTCCATCATACTCATTGCAAGTTCTCCATCTAGTCCTCCATCCACTGCAGCTCTCGAAATCAAAGATGCTAATTCTATAGTACGTAACTTTATTATATTTTTATCTCCTCCTGCCTTAACATAAAGATCGCCCAAAAGATTTAGTATAGTATTTTTTATTTTCATTTTATCTCCCAAGCGAATATAGCTTAATAATTTCCTTTCTTTTTTTAAATAACTATTGTAATCATCTTTTTCATGAAGATTAGATTTTTTTCTATCCTCTAAATCCTGTCTGATTTTTTGCATTAATAACCGTGAAGCATCTTTATTTTCTAAGATACAAATATTTCTCTTAACTAAATAATTAACTACTATAAATAATGTATCTGCTACTGCTTGAATTCGGTTTGGAGATATAATTTCAAGTTTCATAGCTTTTTCTTTTAATGTATCAAATTCCTTAATCCCTGAGTTAAATTCTTTTAGTTCTTGAAAAAAAAACTCATCAGGCTCCCACATCAACACTTGCCCACATATAATACTTCCTACACTAGCTCCTCTAACTATAATAGGTACAGCCCAAATTACTATTCCGGCATGACATCTAAAAAAATATGGTTCTTCCCATTTCCCGGCTTCAAGACTTGCTACTCTATATGATTCTTTACACTTTTCATTACATTTGCCATAGCTTCGAATAAACTTACAAAACTCACTTCGCTCTACATTATTTGGTTCAAAATAGCTTTCTCCTTCATTATTTACAGCCTCAATATATAAACCCGTAGCCTTAGAAAAACTTCCCATAACATCCAATAAGTAGTCTTTATCCAAACTTTCGTTCATGAATATCACCTTTCTAAATTTTAACTTGTTTCTATAAATTATATTTATAGAATTTGAAAATATTTCAAAAACAAAAATTTAACTTTATATACTAAAAAAAGCAAGGTTATTAACCTTGCTTTTAAGTACAATTCTAAGTTACTTTTTTATTCATATCCCATAATTTGTAACATGTTCTCTACTTCATATAATTTTTCTTTATTATCTTCTTCATGAATAGGTCCACATTTTTTTATGTTTTGCATACCCGATAAAAGTTTTGATGAAAATGCAAGGCATGTTGCTTCTCCACATTTTTTACAGTTTAATTTTGGTAAATATTTATATACTTCTAAAATATCAGGTTTTTCTCTCATTTCATATAAAGGTTCTATTTCATCTTTTCTTTCATATGTATTATTAACTAAATCTTTTACTAAGTCCATTATTTCATAAGCTTCTGATTCGTTAACTGCTTTAGATACAGCCAAGTCATTTCCATAAATTGTAATAATCCTAAATTCTTTTCTTATTGTTAAACTCTGAATCTTTTTATTATATATAGCATCTTTTACAACAGAATTTATATAAGGTAATATTTCTGAAATATCTATTGAAAATTTAGCCTTAAACCTTATTCTTTCAGCATCAGCTGTACAAGGTTGTATAAAAGTCATTTTAACTTCTTCTAAGTACACAAAATCTCCCCCCAAATTTCAATTCCCTAATTTTGATTGTTTATTTTTTTAAGTGCATCTACAAATAAATCAATATCTTCTTTCTCATTAAAATAACCTATTCCTATTCTTGCTGTTCCTATTTTTTGTGTTCCTATTACACTATGAGCACTTGGAGCACAGTGAAGACCTGCTCTTATCATAATGCCATAATTTTGGTCAAGTTCATAAGCTACCTCTTCTGCAGATTTATCTTTTAAATTAAATGCAATTACACTTATTATTTTTTCAGTATTTTTTGGACCATAAATAGATATATGTTCTACTTCTTCTAATCTTTTAAATGCATATGATAACACTTCTTTTTCTTTATTTAAAATAGTATCTATACCTTTTTCTTGTATAAATTTTATAGCTTCTAAAAGACCCACTATACCACTAACATTAGGTGTTCCAGTTTCTAATCTATTTGGAAAGTAGTTCGGTTGATATTCATAAGATGAATCTCCACCTGTTCCTCCAGATTTTAAAGGATTTATATCTTTGTCCCAATTTACAATAAGTCCTCCAGTTCCCATAGGTCCAAGTAAACTTTTATGTCCTGTGAAAGCTAATAAATCAATATTATCTTTTTTTACATCTATAGGATATACTCCTGCTGTTTGAGCTGCATCTACTAAAAAAGGAATTTTATATTTTTTAGCAATAACTCCTATTTCTCTTATTGGCTGTATTGTTCCTATAACATTAGAAGCATGTGTGAAAATAATAAGTGCTGTATTTTCTTTTATGTATTTTTCAACATCATTTGAATTCGTGTATCCTTCTTCATTACATGGTACCGTAGAAATACTTATTTCAATATCTCTTTCTAAAGTTTTAAGACATCTCCATACTGCATTGTGTTCAAGAGAGCTTGTAATTACATGATCTCCTTTTTTTAAGATTCCTTTTATAGCTAAATTCAATGATTCTGTTACATTTGATGTGAAAATAACTTTTTTAAGATCATCATGATTAAACAAAGAAGCAATACGTTTTCTTGTTTCATAAACTAATCTATCTGATTCCATAGCTTTTTCATAAGCCCCTCTTCCAGATGTTGCCCCAATATTGACCATAAAATTATATACTGCATCTGATACCTGTATTGGCTTTGGAAAAGAAGTTGCTGCATTGTCTAAATATATTCCCATATGAACTCCCCCTTTTGTCATTACTTTTATTATACCTATTCAAGCCCATACTTACTATAATTTTCCAATGAAAAGATAATAAAAATGGTAGAGAAAACTAAATCTCTACCATTTTTATTTAATATAATATTCAGATATTTTTTCCTTATCTCTTGCCTATAACCTTATGCTCTTCCTGTTCTTATAATCTCTGCAAATTCATTAGGTAAAACACTTTCTTCTATAGCCTTTGCTGTTTTTTCAAAGTCATAAGAAACTTCCACTATATCTACTTTTGCATCTTCTTTAATATCTATTATTACATAGTTTGCATCTGGACTTCCTGTTTTAGACTTTCCTACACTTCCACTATTCACAAGCATTTTATCTTCATACATTTTGTAATACGGTTTATGAGTGTGTCCGCATACTAATATATCTTCTGTGAATTCTTCCATAACTTCTTTAGCTTCTTTAGAATCCTCTTTCAAGTATTCATTTAATTTTCTTGGACTTCCATGAACGAATGTAATAGTCTTTCCTTCAAATGTCAAAGTCATCTCTTTTGGAAGATTCGCTAAAAATTCTTTATTTTCTTCACTTGTATTTTCAATACTATACTGCAGAGATCTTGCAGCATTTTCAGCATCCTTAGCATCAGGATAATCACATCCACATATAATTCTCATATTTCCTACTGCATCATCGTAATTACCCATTACAGTTAGTATGTTTTCTCTTCTGATTAAATTTATAACTTCATTTGGGAATGTAGCATATCCTACTAAATCTCCAACACAAACTGTTAAATCTAAGTTTTTTTCTTTTATATCATTCACTACTGCATCTAATGCATAAATATTACTATGAACGTCTGCTATTACTGCTATTTTCATATTCATTCCCTCCATTTACTCATTACAATCTTTTTTTATTCCCTTACAAATGCAATTCTCTTTAGGTGATGCAAGTATATTTATATAACCTATTGATTCTTTTATAACTTCTAAATTCAAAGAATATTTCATCCACTTTCCTTCTTTTCTAACATTTATTAAATCTGACTTTTGCAAAATTTTCATATGATGAGATATAGTCGGTTGAGTTAAATTTAATCCTTCTATAATATCACAAGCACATAATTCTCCACATGAAAGCATATCTAAAATAAGGAGTCTATTCTTATCAGATAAAGCCTTGAATATTTCAACCATTTTGTCCATATTTTTTTAACCTCCATATATGTATTTAAATCTATCTATATGAAGTATATCCATATACAATTTAATATGTCAATATCATTTTTTTATTAATTTTGACCAAACCAATGTTTGGTTTTATTTGCTATTTTAACAAGCGCAAGCATTAATGGAACCTCAACTAATACTCCAACGACTGTTGTGAGAGCTGCTCCAGATTGTAAACCAAATAAAGATATTGCAACAGCTACTGCTAATTCAAAAAAGTTACTTGCTCCAATCATTGCTCCAGGTGCCGCTATATTATGAGGTAGTTTCCACGCTTTAGCCCAAAAATATGCAATAAAAAATATAAGAACTGTTTGAATTATAAGCGGTACAGCTATTAATGCAATATGCACTGGGTTGTTAAGTATTACCTCTCCTTGGAAAGAAAATATTATAATTAAAGTAAGCAACAACCCTATTATTGTTATATTGTCAAATTTTTTAAGAAATATATTTTCAAAATACTCTATTCCTTTGTTTTTTATAATATATTTTCTAGATAAATATCCACCTACCAAAGGAATAACTACAAATAAAACCACTGATAAAAATAATGTATCATACGGTACAACTACATCACTTACTCCAAGTAAAAATGCAACTATAGGTGTAAATGCAAATAGTAAAATCAGATCGTTTATAGCAACTTGAACTACTGTATAAGCGGCATCGCCTTTTGTTAAATGACTCCAAACAAATACCATAGCAGTACAAGGTGCTGCTCCTAAAAGTACTGCTCCAGCTAGATAATCAGATGCTAGATTTGCTGGAATTAAATTTTTAAAAACTACTTTCAAGAAAAATCCTGCTATTAAATACATAGTAAATGGTTTTATTAACCAGTTTGTAACGCAAGTTACTGTTAGTCCTTTTGGTTTTTTTGTTGCGTTTACAATACTTGAAAAATCAATTTTAAGCATCATAGGATAAATCATAATCCAGATAAGTATGGCTACTGGAATTGATACTTTTGAGTATTCAAATTTACTTAATACTCTAGGAAAATCAGGAAATATTTGACCTATACCTACTCCTACTATTATGCATATAGTCACCCATAGCGTAAGATATTTACCAAAAAAATCTAGACCTACATTTTTTTTGTTTTTTTCTTTCATTATAAAAATGCCTCCTTCTTTTGTTGCTTTTATCAAATTTATCTTTTGTAAAAGTACATTATATATAGATATATTTAAATATATCTATATATAATATACACATATACATTTTAATGTGTCAATATTATCTTTTAAATATACATGATTTTGTTAAGAATTACGGCTCCAATTAGTCCAAAAAAGAAAATAGTCCAATATTTTGCATATCGGACTATTTCTTATACATAAGGCAATTATATAATTTTCAATCTGTAAATTGCATTGATAAAGAATTACAATATCAACTATTTTTGAACAACGGAGCCCGTAGGACTCGTTGGCGACATGAGCCATGCGGTAACATGAAGCGAATTTTATGGTTTAAATTTTCTTAATCTCAAAGCATTCGTTACTACAGATACAGAACTTAAAGCCATGGCCCCTGCTGCAAACATTGGATTAAGCTTAGGTCCACCTAGTGCATAAAACACTCCTGCTGCAAGAGGTATTCCTGCTGTATTATATCCAAATGCCCAAAATAGATTTTGCTTAATATTTCTTATAGTACTTTTACTTAGTTTTATGGCAGTAGCAACATCTACTAAATCACTTTTCATAAGTACTATATCTGCTGATTCCATTGCAACATCTGTCCCAGACCCAATAGCAATACCTATATCTGCTTGAGCTAGAGCTGGAGCATCATTTATACCATCTCCAACCATAGCTACAACTTTGTTTTTATCTTGGAGTTTTTTTACTTCATTTGCCTTATCTTCAGGAAGTACTTCTGCTAAAACTACATCTATTCCAACTTGCTTGGCAATAGCACTAGCAGTTTTCTTATTATCACCAGTAATCATAGCAACTTCTATTCCCATTCTATGAAGAATATCTATAGCTTTTTTGCTACTTTCTTTTACTACATCTGCAACAGCAATAATACCTTCTAGTTTATCATTTACAGCCATATACATAGGTGTTTTTCCTTCACTTGCAAGCTTATCAGATTCTTCTTTCAAACTTATATTTATATTTTTATCTTTCATTAATTTCTCATTACCTAAATATATTTTCTTATTTTTTATCTCAACTTCTATACCATGACCCGGTATAGCATAGAACTTATCTAAATTTAATAAAGAAATACTTTTTTCCTCTGCTTCTCTTACAATAGCTTCTCCTAATGGATGCTCTGATCCTTTCTCAGCTGAAGCTGCCACTTGAACTAGTTCATCCTCTGTATAATTACCTAAAGTAATTACATTTGTAACTTTTGGCTTTCCTTCTGTTATAGTTCCCGTTTTATCAAATACAATTGTTTGTATTTTATGAGCAGTTTCAAGTGCCCCTCCACTTTTAATTAAAACTCCATTTTCTGCTCCTTTTCCTGTTCCAACCATTATAGCTGTTGGAGTTGCAAGTCCTAAAGCACATGGGCAAGCTACAACTAGAACAGATATAAACATAGTTAAAGAAAATATTAAAGATTCACCTGAAATATACCAGGCAATTCCTGAAATTAAAGCAATTCCCATAACTATAGGAACAAAATACCCAGATATTGTATCTGCAAGTTTTGCAATAGGTGCTTTACTTCCTTGTGCTGCTTCTACCAACTTAATAATTTGAGAAAGCGCTGTATCTTTTCCTACTTTAGTTGCCTTAAATTTGATTACACCATTTTTATTAATACTTGCTCCTACTACATTATCTCCTGTTTTTTTCTCAACAGGGATACTCTCTCCTGTAAGCATAGATTCATCAACAGAACTATGCCCTTCTATTACAACTCCATCAACAGGAATTTTTTCTCCAGGTTTTACTAGTACTATATCTCCTTCTTCTACTTCTTCAATAGGTATAATTGTTTCCTCACCATTTTGAATAACTATAGCAGTTTTAGGCTGCATACCTACAAGCTTTTTTATTGCATCTGAAGTCTTTCCTTTTGAAACAGATTCTAAGTATTTTCCAAGAAGTATTAAAGTAATGATAACTCCTGCTGTTTCAAAGTATAAATCTTTTGCATACTCTATATTCCCATTAATAATTTGATATATAGCATATAAACCGTAAATAATAGCTGCACTTGTTCCTACAGCAATTAACGAATCCATATTCGGGCTTCCTTTAAACAGTGATCTAAATCCTACAGTGTAAAACTTATATCCAGCTATTACTACAGGCACAGTTAAAATAATTTGAACTAATGCAAAATTTAGTGGATTATACATAGGTTCAATAATACTCGGTAACGGGAATCCAAGCATATGTCCCATTGCAATATAAAAAAGAGGGATTGTAAATATAGCAGATACAATAAACTTTTTAAACAATGTCTTTATTTCTTTCTCTCTTTTTTCTTTATCTTGATCTTGTGTTTCTTGTTTTTCTATATCTAAAGGTGTATATCCAGCTTTTTTAATTGCGTTTTTTATTTCTGAAATTCTTACCTTATCTGCATCATAAATTACTTTTGCTTTATTAGTAGCAATGTTCACATCTACAGATTTTATTCCTTCTAATTTGTTGATAGCCCTATCAACAGCACTTACGCAAGATGCTCAAGTCATTCCTTGTACTGGAATAGTAATTTCTCTTATATCTTCATCCCCAGTTGCTTTATAACCAGCCTTACTTACAGCGTCTATAACCTCTTGTTCATAAAGAATATCTTCGTTATATCTTATTTCCATTTTCTGTGTTGCTAAATTCACACTAACATCTTGTACTCCTTCTAATTTATGCATCGCTTTTTCTAGAGCACTTACACAAGAAGCACAATGTAATCCTTCTATATTAAAATTCTTTTTCATAGCTAGATTTCAACTCCTTTTAAACTTCATTTTGGCTTTATTTTCTTAAATATAATTACACTTATTTTCCTATTATTCTCTCTATTATTTTAGATACTTCTTCTATTTTTTCATATTCATCATCTTTAAAAGAATTTTTTATGCAACTATTTAAATGATTTTTTAGTATAATCAAATTCGCCTTTTTTAATAAAGATTGAGATGATATTATCTGATTTGATATATCTATACAATATCTTTCATCTTCTATCATTTTCAAAATTCCATCAATTTGCCCTCTAGCAGTCTTTAGATTATGCACAGCAATTTCTTGATTCTTATTCAAAAGCACCACCTCCATTACCCCACCCCCCTATGCGGGGTGATTATGATTTTATTTAAACATATACAAATATTCTTGTCAATATCATTAATTAAAATTTAATTTCCACAGCCACCTCTACGATTTTGAATATTTTGATTTGCTGTTTTTTCTAATGATTTTAAATCCACATCATTTATATCATCTACTACAACTATTTTGCCACTTAACATACCCATCCAACATGTAAATTCAATTTCACTAATTTCATTTGGTGTGAATTTCACTTCACTTTTCCCCTCTTTAACTTCTATTTTTGAATCCGTTCCTTGAATTATAATTGAATTATTGCAATACGTAATTTCCTCTCCATTTATAACCCAATTAACAGGTATATCTTTTTGTACAACTAAAATATTGGGACTATAACCACTAGAATTTACATTCATCTCGACAACTTGGTTATTGTTTTTTATATCTGCAATTGCAGCTTTATTTTCTGATTGAATGCTACAATATCCCGAACTATTAAATTCTTCATTATAGTTTTCTTTTGAATCAAGTGTACTACTATCAACATTATTTAAATCATTAACAGCATACAGTTTTATTGTAACCATTCCCATCCAGCAGCTTATAGTTATAGGTCCTTCTGTATCAGGTATAAATTCAATAGTCCTATCTTTGGTTAAATCTTTTTTTATTCCATATTTCGAAATCCCAATTGGATTATTGCATCCATTTAAACTTTCTACCTTCAGATTTATTTTTACCGGTTCTCCTACTTTAACAACTTTAGAATCCAGTACATATTCACTATTCTTAACCGTTAAATTAACTACTTGTTTTCCATTTTCTACTTTTGCTACTTTCATATCTTTTGTTGAATTTTCAAATATAGGCACCTCTAATTCTACTCCTGATAAAGCTAACCCTCTATTTGCCATTATTATACCCAATACTATAACTAATACAGAACTAATTTTTAATATTTTTTTATTAAGTCTAGCTCCAAGTATTGAAGTTATCGCGCCAAAGCCAAGCATAAGAGGAACTGTTCCTAAACTAAATAAAAACATTGATAGAGCTCCTTTTACGAAGCTTCCTGTTCCTAAAGCATATAATTGCATTGTTTGAAGAGGTCCACAAGGCATAAATCCATTAGCTATACCTATAAAAAAAGGTGTTAAAGCATTATTCTTTTTTATATTGTTACTTATAAATTTAGGAGTTACTAGTTTAAATTTAAAAAATCTAGGAATATGAATTATATTTAACATTTTCATACCTAATAAAATCATAAATATTCCTGCAAAAATAGCAACAATGCCTTTAAGTTGACCTGAAGGCGTTATTATTTGTCCTAATCCACCAACTATACCTCCTATTAAAGTGTAAGAAATTACTCTTCCTGCATTATAAAGTATAGAGTTTCTTAATTTATTTTTTGAATTGCTATTCACACTTTGAGAGAGCGCAATTCCTCCACACATCGCAATACAGTGAATTGAAGTCAACAGTCCAACTATAAAAATCAACCCATATCCCATTTCTTCATTTACCTCTGGAATGTAGTTGAATCCTATTGTATTTTTTATAATATAAAAAATACTAAAAATTAATATTAATAGTCCAAAAGTAGATTTTCTTGAACTATTTGATTTTTCAACAACTTCATATCCTTTATTTTTAATTGTTTGCTTTAAAATATTCTCATTTACTTTGCTTTCATCATAAGTTATCTCAACATTAGAATCTTTAAATATTACATTTACTTTAATAACTCCCTCAACTTGTATCAAAGCATCTTGTATAATGTTTTCGCAGCTATTGCAAACAATTCCATCTACATACAGCTTAATTAATTTCATAACCTCTCTCCTTCATTTTTCAATATCCTTTCTATTTGTTATATATTTAATATTATTAGCAATTTGTGTGCCAACCTTTAAGTTTTAACTTAGATAGTTCCAATTTTTTGTAATAATTTGATTATCACCCTTTATAAAGTGAAACTTAATTCAGATGGAGTTTTAGAACTTTTAGCTTTCGTATAAATCCATTTTAATACGATTACAAATAACTCTAAGACTTTCATCTTGTATGAATAATCGCTCAGAGCATACATCTATTTTAAGTAAGTTTGACTTGATTGTAATTTGATATGTGTTATATGCTACACAAGATGTGTTTTTTAGCCCAAATTAAGAATTGTATAATTTCCTTATAAATCAAAATGAGAATTCTAATAGTAGAATTCTCATTTCTAATTTATATTATATTTTTCCATTCTATATATAAGGGTATGTCTTGTAACTCCTAAAAGTTTAGCTGCTTTTGTTTGATTATGATCGCATATTTTCAAAGCTTGCAGTATAAAGCTTTTTTCTATTTTTTCTAAATTTATTCCGTTTGAAGGTAATTTGAATTGAAACTCTTTACTGCTTTCATATAGTATTTCTCTAGGCAAATCATTTTTATCAATCAATGTACCTTCACTCAAGATAACCAATCTCTCAATTATATTTTCAAGTTCTCTTATGTTTCCTTTAAAGCTATAATTACTAAAAATATTTATTGCTTCTGTACTGATGTCCATACTATCTCTACCCATTTCTTTGCAGTATTTTTCTAAAAAATACTCAACTAATAATTTAATATCTTCCTTTCGTTCTCTTAAAGCAGGTAGTTGTATAGGTATCACATTTAATCTGTAATATAAATCCTCTCTAAATGTACCGTCTTCAACCATTTTTTTTAAATCCTTATTTGTTGCAGCTATAATTCTAACATCTACATCGATAGTTTCCGTGCCACCTACTCTTTCTATCTCTTTTTCCTGTAATACCCTTAAAAGTTTCACTTGAACAGATAGACTTAATTCTCCTATTTCATCTAAAAAAATACTTCCTTTATTTGCTCTTTCAAATCTTCCTAATTTTTTGCTTACAGCTCCAGTAAAAGATCCTTTATCATGTCCAAACAACTCACTTTCAATCAAGTTTTCCGGAAGAGCTCCACAATTTACTGTTATATATGGTTTATCGCTTCTATCACTACTATAGTGCACAGCACTTGCTATTAACTCTTTTCCTGTTCCACTTTCTCCCATTATTAATACCGTTGCATTAGTTTTTGAAACACGCTCTACTATTTGCATTACTCTTTTCATATGAGAGCTATCACCTATTATTGGTTTGCCTGTAATATTTCTTATTTCTTCTTTAAAAAAATCTATTTGTTCCTTCATATCTCCAATTTCGAGTGCTTTTTTTATTTGAATTTTCAACTCATCTATATCAAATGGCTTTGAAATGTAATCTAGAGCTCCAATTTTCATAGCCTCAATAGCAGATTCCATTGTGCCATGGGCTGTGATCATAATAACAGGTATTTTTGAGTTTATATTTTTTATTTCTTTTAAAACGTTCATACCATCCATTTGTGGCATTTTAAAATCTAACAATACAAGATCAGGTTCATGTGTCTTAAATTTTTCTAGTGCCTCTAGTCCATCTGATGCTGTAATAATTTTATATTCTTTCCCTTTTAATGCTCTTTTTATAGCCCAAAGCATATTTTGTTCATCATCTGCAATTAATATCTTCTTCAATTTTTTCGTCTCCTTCCTGATACTTAGACGGAATATAAATATCAAGCTTTGTTCCCTTTCCAATTTCACTTTCTACATTTATATATCCTTTATGTTCTTCTATAATTCTATGGGTAATAGATAATCCAAGTCCCGTTCCTATATCTTTTGTAGTATAAAAAGGCTCAAATATTTTTTCTAATTTATTCTTAAGTATACCAATTCCTTCGTCTTCAAAGGATATCTTGACCCAATCCTTTTGTATACATAAATCTATATTGAGATTTCCTCCACTTTGCATAGCATGTACAGAATTGAATATTATATTTACAAAAGCTTGCTTTAGTTTTTCTCCATCTATTAATATATTTTTATCTTCTTTACAAATATAGTTTATTTTCACATTTTGTTGCTTTGCATATTTATTAGTAATTAATACTATATCTTTTAGTAATTTATCAATACTTTGAATTTTGATTTGACATACACTTGGTTTTGCAAAATCTAACAACCCTTTAATTACAGAGTTGGCTCTATCAATCTCATGAATAATAATACCAATACCTTCTTTTATTTCTTCCTCTTCCATATTGTTAGCTTTAATATCTTCATTAATTGTTTGAGATATAGTTTTTATAATACCTAATGGATTTCTAATTTCATGTGCTACGCCAGATGCTAACTCTCCTACAGCCGAAAGTTTATCTGCTCTTCTTACTTGATTTTCAAGCTTTTTAATTTCTGATATATCTTCTATTATAAGTACTAAACCCTCTATTTTTTCTGTAATATTTTTAAGAGGATACACCAATAATTCCACATCCAAAATATTTCCATTTTTACTCTTACACTTAGTTTCAATATTTAGCATTTTTTTATTTTCTTCAAGTACATCTATTAAAAAATTTTCAATTTCTTTATACTCAATAAATAAACCATCTAGTGTCTTTCCTAAATAGTATTCATCTAATTTAAATAGTTTTTCACCTTCTTTATTTATAGATTTTATCTTTAAATCTCTATCTATAGCAATAAGTCCATTCGTTATACTATTAAGTATATTTTGTGTGTACTTTTCAAGATCTGTTACTTTTTTTATTTGAATTCGTAGCATCAGTTTCTTTTTGAAATCTGATTCTGCTAAAAAACCTGTTATACTTCCTATAATAACAAACATTACAACTTCTAAAATTTGGTTTAAACTTGCCATATTAATCTCTGTAAAATAAATCAGCATATGAGGAGCATAAAATAAGAAGACAATTAACGAAGCAAATATACCTCCTCTTAGCCTGAATTTATAAGCTGATACAATGATTGGAATGTAATATAGTCGTCTATAAAAATCATGAATGTCCCATTTTGTAGCTGTAGTAAAATAATGAAGTAATGTTATAATAACTATATTTAATCCAATAAAAATTATATCATTTCTATTATTTTCATTTACCATAATTATATCTCCTTGAAATTTACTATTTATTTCTATTTTATCACTAGAACAAGTCTACTTATCTAACTTATTTTCACAATAAGGACATACCTTCCATGTTTCATGCACATTTGATTTACAAAAGGAACATTTTTTTTCTTCTTTTTTAAAATACATTATTAAGACTAATGCTATAATCGTCATTACAGCTAAATAATACAATCCCATATATCTCAATCCATGCATACCACTACCGCACATGCCCCTACTATATAAAAAATTATTTTGATTATAATACAAATATATAAATAATAAAATAATGCATATAAATATTCCTATTATAAATTTTCTTTTTTTCATAGTTATCCCTCCCTAGTCTATAATCTGTAATTAAAGCAATAATCATGCCATTTCTATAATTACAAAACCAAAAATATAAATTTTAAATATAATATAAAATAAAAAAAATGCATATCAATGCATTTTTTATTTTTACTTAATTTTTATTGTTTAAAATCATAACTGAATTTTAATATATAAATCTATCTTTTTGAAGTTGACCACCCCATTAAATCATATACGATTCAATATCCTAAATACGCTTCTATAAATTGTAATACCCCAAATATTATAACAAAATTAGCTATCCATCCTGTTATTATTTTATAATACATTAACCATATTGATACTAATCCTAATCCTGTCCTTATAATTCTATCTGTATTTCCTAAGTTTTTTTTAAAATTTAATTTCAAATTTTTGCACCTCTTTAGTTATTATTCTTTTTAGCAACATATATTTTTTTAAAACTATCTATAGTACAAAGATAAACATTTTTTATATCATCTATATTATACATAATCAGATTATTCATAAGCCACATTCTGTCTACTCCTGATCTAGCTAAATTTTCTTCAAATAATTTGCCATCATTTATAATAACTAAAGGTAAATCTACAGGTTTAGCAAATAAGTTAACATCTATTGGAGTAACATGCCTATGTGATTCTTTTTTTATAATACTAAAATGACCATTTGGCTCTAAAATTGCATACTTAACTTCTGAGATATCAAAAATATTTTTAATTCGTAATTCACTCAAAAGTAAATCAATATTTATAAAATGTTTTTTCATATTTTTCCTCATTATCTTTCCATTATCTACCAAAATAGCAGGTTTCCCATTAAAATATAAAGATATTTTTCTATTTTTTAAAGATATATAATCAAATATAAAGTGCCATAAAAATAAAGTTAATAATGGTATAATTATATATGTAAATGAAATTTCTCCATCTAGTAAAGGTGCAACTGTAAGAGCACCTAATATCCATGCAAGTATAAAATCATATGCAGTTAGCTGATTTATAGTTCGTTTTGGTATATTTCTTCCTACTAAAAAAACTATAATACCTACTATAAAAGTTCTTATAATAAATCCAACTAATGATATTTCTTTTATAACTCCAAAAATCTGTGGCATTAAATTCCCTCCTATATATTTATATATAACTTTTTATTTGGAGTTAAAATCCCTAGATAAACATCTTCTATGTTATTTATATTATTAAACTTAAGCTCACCAATAATCCAATCATAATTCAGATTATTATTGTTAAGAATTTTCTGATCTACTTTTCCATTATAAATTACAATTTCAGATAAAATATCTTGAGACGGCTCTATTCCCATATCTTTTTTAATTACAGGAAGAGTATTGTTATTTAATGCTATACTAAAGTCACCTGTTGCTTCGAATATCAAATATTCTACTTTTTCAATATTAGAAGCATCTTTTTGTCTTAATATAGAAAATATATTATCAATTGTTAGCTTTGTTTTTGAAAGATTATCCTTTATCACTTTCCCATTTTTAATTAATATAGTTGGTTTTTGAGAAGCAATGGATGGCAATTTAAAATATAAATATGATATAAATAAATTAATCAAAGTATATACAATAATTATAAAAATTGCATCTACTAACCTTGCTTTTGGATTTACCATACGAGCAGCTGCAATATGGCTAATTCCAGCTGCCATTAAAAAATTATATGGAGTTACTATTCCTGGTTGTCGAAACCCCATCATTTTAGCTGATCCAAACAACATAAAATATAAAATGGATGTTCTGATAAATAACTCTAATATACCAAATTTTTCTCCTTCAAAGAAAATAGTATGTATATCCATAAAATCACCTTTTGTATAAAATTTATTTAAAGATAAGCTTAATAAAAATATTAAGCTTATCTTTAAGTTTATTTAACATTGTACATCCCATGGCTATTCATATAATTAAAAAGTTCTTCTCCATGTTTTTGTTCATCTTGTTGAATATGTTGAAAAGCTTGTCTAACTGCTGGATTTGCAGATTCAAAAACAGCTGTATCATAAGTACTTGAAACATATTTTTCTGTAGATAGTAAATCTCCACAAAGATTTTTATCATTTTCATTATTCATAGTATCTTGAGAAGCAGTTTGATTTTGTTGCTGTTGAGGATGTGCCATATTTGGCTGCTGACCTTGAAGTAACTGATTAATCATGTCAAGATGATGCTGCTCCTCTGTAGCAATTTTATTGAAAACCTGTTTCAATTGCTGACCTTGAGCTTGTTGAGCATATTTTTGATATTTTTGAACACATAACCCCTCTTGAATTTTTCCATCTTCTAAGTACATTCTTTCTTTTTGACTAAGTTGTATTTGCATAATTACACCTCCTTATTATATTTTTAGCAAAAACAAATATATTATTCTCGTACAGCGAATTTTAACAGCAGTGAAACTGTTTATCATGTAATAAATTTCATCTCATTTTGAATAATCAAATAATTATATTTGCATATAATAATCATAAGATTTATATAGGAGGGTTTTATATGGCTACAGTTAATAAACTAGAACAAGCTTTAGCAAGTGCTCAAGGATTATCGGCACAGCTTAAAACATTTTCAATGGATACAAATGATCAACAAGCTAAACAACTTTTTAATCAATTAGCACAAACTACTCAGAATACAGCTCAATCACTTCAAAGCAGACTTGATTTTGTAAAATCTGAAGAACCTCAATATAGAGAATAAGTATAAAATAAAGCAGTCCATTATTCAAATATTGGACTGCTTTATTTTATCTTGTACTTCTTATGCTCCTCTATGTTAAGAGCAAAGATTAGAATGTCTTTTTATTACGTTATTATCTTTTTTAAATTTTTTTCATAGATAATTCTTAAAAGAATCCCACTCATTATACATAGAATTAGTATCATTAGTGCTGAATGAAAGAAAAATTCTTGAGGTAATAATCTTATAATAGGATCTGTTTTTGGATTAAAAATCCAATACTCATTTCCAAAGAATATTTTATGAAATATTGTAAAACTTATATCAAAATTAATATTAAAAATCAACAATAATACCAAAGGAGTAGTCATTAATATAGTAGATACTTGCTTTATAAAATAAAATTCCTTTTTTTTATATTTCATATATATTCCTAAAATACTTAGAACTAAAGTAACCCATAACAGTCTTTCTAATATAAGAAATATTTTTTTTACTTCTTTAAAATGAATTTTTCCATTTTTAGAGTAACTCAATGATGGAAGATGAAAATCTTCCTTTTCTTTGTTTTCCAAATAATCAATAACATAATTATAATTTTCTATAATTTCTTCTTTTTTTAAATCGGACTGTTTTTCAATATCTAAATATTTAATGTCCATATAATATGTAGTATAGAGTTAAACTTTGTAGTTGTATCTACTACAAAATTTAACTCTATACTGCTCTCTATACCTTTTTACTTATTTATTGTATTGTCCTAAATACTGGTTTGCTATCTTAACTGCCTTTTGGTGATTAGGTTCTACTCTGTTACTACCATGAGTCTTACTTAATAAAAAATGAATGTCAAAATGGCCCTCCATATTATTATCACTTATAAAATCTGATCCATGAGGCATACCATCCATAGATGCTGGAATTTTTATACCATCAACTTCAACAATAATAGGTCTTCTATCCCAAGACCATTTGCCCCCATACAATTCTTTCATAATTCTTGTATCTTCTTTGGTTAATGTTTCTGTATCTGCGTGGTTAGTTCCATAAGTTCTCTTTGCATTAAATTCTTTTCCTGTATATACATCTATAACTTTAAAAGTAGTTCCTCTTGGAATTATATTTGTTATCTTTCCAAACCAAGTCCAATTAGAAACAGTATTCTCTACAACCCCTCTACTCACAGGAGTTATTGTTTCTTTTATTTTATTTAATTCAGCTATTGTATTCTTTCCTGCTATTCCATCTGCATAGAGATTTCTATCTCTTTGAAATTTTTTTACAGACTCTTTAGTTATATTTCCAAAATAACCTGTTGCCTTATAGTTAAAATAACCTAAATTTTCTAACCTTTTTTGAAGTGATACAACTGATTCACCCCTCATTCCAGCTTTTAATGTTTGTGTTATGCTAATTTCATTATCCGCATAAATACTATTTCCGGTTAGAGGTTGTATAAATAGACTTAATCCTATAATTCCTGTAATTATTTTTTTCTTATTCATTATTTCCTCCTTGTTGACATTTCATTTTAATTGTGTCGTTTTTTCTAATTAAATTAAAGCAATTATTATGCCAATTTTTCTGAATATAACAAAAAAAATAAGAATGCTTACTTATAAAGCATTCTTATACACTCTCAATCTTTACTAAAATTTTATTCGGTAAACAAACAATACTTTGGTATTTTTTATCTATCCAGCCAATTTCAGAGCAAATTTTTCGTGGACATATTCTTTTATCCATCTCAAGCATCCTTGCCCTCCCATTTTTCACTTCAACATATCCATCCTCATTATTGAACTCAAACTTATATATTCCTTCTGTTTTATTATCAATCAAAATTTTGTCTACAATTTTATTTTCTACATTTATTACTACATATTTTTTATCCATATCTATACTTACTTTGTTAACAAATGTCATCCCTCCAATACTAATAATTACCACTAATAAAATAATAATTATATCTCCTTTTTTCATACTGTATAACTCCTTTTTATTATGTTTGTAAGTTTTCCAACATTAATTGTTTTATATCCTACACACCCTATAAAGACTAGTCTTATTTTGAATATATTTTTTATCTCATAAAATGAAAAATAGAAGTTATCATTACTCCCGTAGCTAATAATGTGAATTTTAAAAGACCTATGATTTTATTATAATTACTTTCTTTTTGGTATTGCATCCCAATGCCTCCTTTATGTACTAAATATATTAAATAATTATTTATATTAAGCAATATATATACCATTTTGTGTTTTATATCAAAAAGTCGCTAGCTTTACATAACTAACGACTTTTTATTATTATATTTTATCTTCTTCTTTTAAAACTTCATTCATGCTACCAGTTCTATAACCAAGTAAATCTAAAGTTACATAATCAAAACCTATATTTTTAAATTCATTACCTATTTCATCCATTATTTTCACATCAAAAATCTTTGCTCTTTCATCTTGTGCTATCTCTATTCTAGCAATATCGCCATGGTGTCTTACTCTAAATTGCTTAAATCCAATATCTCTTAAGTAATTTTCAGCTTTATCTACCATTGAAAGCTTTTCTAAAGTAATTTCTTGCCCATATGGAAATCTAGAAGATAAACAAGCAAAAGCTGGTTTATCCCATGTTGCTAAATCTAATCTCTTAGATAAATTTCTTATGTTGTCTTTAGTTAAACCTGCTTCTTTAAGAGGGCTTATTACTTCTAATTCTTTTGCAGCCTTCATACCTGGTCTATAATCTCCTAAATCATCAAAGTTAGACCCATCCAGAACATATTTTACCCCATGTTCTTTAGCTACTTCTCCCACTTTAGAAAAAAGTTCATGTTTACAATAATAACATCTATTTGAAGGATTTTTTGTAAATCCTTCTATTTCAGTTTCTTCTGACACAATTACAATCTGCTTTATACCTATTTCATGTGCCAGTTTTTGTGATTCTTTGAATTCTCTTTCTGGATAAGTGGATGACTTTGCTGTTACAGCTATCGCTTGGTCTCCTAGTACATCTTTACATACTTTAGATAAAAAAGTGCTATCTACTCCACCAGAAAAAGCTATTGCTACACTTTCTAAGTTTTTAATAATATCCTTAAGTCTTGTATATTTCTGTTCTAAATTCAATGTCTACCCCACCTTTAATCTTCTGTATATCCTATTATGTCTTTTACAACTTCTGATGCAATAATCAACCCCGCAACAGACGGAACGAAAGATACACTTCCTGGAATTTGTCTTCTTTCTAAGCATGTTCTATCTTTATTTGGGCAAATACAGTTTGTTTTACAATCTCCACCTACTACTTTTGGTGTTATAGGCTTTTCCTTAGAATATATAACCTTTAATTTCTTTATTCCTCTTTTTCTTAGTTCACTTCTCATAACTTTTGCTAGTGGGCACATTGATGTTTTATATATATCTGTAACTTCAAGCCTAGTTGGACTTAACTTATTTCCTGCTCCCATACAGCTTATAATCGGTATATTTTTGTTATTACATCTTTCTATTAGATCTAATTTTGCAGAAACCATATCTATAGCATCTATAACATAATCATATTCATTAGAAAGTAACCTTTCAGCACTGTCTTTATTATATAATTCTTTAAATATTGTCACTTCTACTTTAGGATTAATTTCTAACATTCTTTCCTTCATCACTTCTACTTTTGACTTTCCAACAGTCTTTCTCGTAGCATGAATCTGTCTATTAATATTTGTAAGACAAACATCATCATCATCTACTAATATAAATCTTCCAACACCACTTCTAACTAATCCTTCTATTGCAAAAGTTCCTACTCCTCCTACTCCAAATACAGCTACAGTACTTTTCTTTAGTTTACCTAATTCTTCTGTACCAATTAACATCTCTGTTCTAGAAAATTCATGTAACATTTTAACACCTCTTAACTTAACTTCTGTATTTTTATCATTTTGATAGAAAAAGATTATCATATTCAATTACTTTAGTCAACAATATGTCATCGTAATTATATTCCTATATTTAATTCTTACCTTTTCCCATTAAGAATTTCTCTCTTTCTTTTATATTCATCTTCATCTATTTGACCATTTGCATATCTTTGATTTAATATTTCTATACCAGTATTGCTTTTTTTATAATTCTTTTTAATCATATCTGCAATAAACCAAACAACTCCTATAATAAATAAAAATCTTATTCCCATATATAAAAAACTCCATGGCCCTCCTAATGTATATCCAAATCCACATCCAAACATATCTAATCCTCCTTATATTAGTTTCACTTTATATACATAGCAATAATAATGCCAAATGTTATAGTATATTTAATTTACCAAGCAATAAATTGAAATTTTAATTTTACGATTGCTAATTATCTTTATATTAATCCGTCAAAATAAGTAAGTATATTTTAGTTATTAAATGAACACTTGAGATTATTTTTAATAATTGTAGGTTTTGACACAATTTTTGTGGTATATTCTTCATTCCATACATTCTTTTTATATTTTATTGACTTGGTATAATTTTTGCATATAAACTTATATAGAAAGGGGTGTTTTTATGGAAAACATAGGAAAAATTATAGAAACAAAAGATAATTTTGCAAAACTAGAAGTAAGAAGAACAAGCGCATGTGGTGAAAAATGCTCTAGCTGTAAAGGTGGATGCAGTACTACTGGAATATATATAAATATAGACAATACTATAAACGCTAAACCTGGTGATTTTGTCAAAATCGAAACAGAAACAAAATCTATTATGAAGGTAGCATTTATAGTCTACCTATTTCCTTTATTTATGCTTATATTAGGTATTTTCTCTAGTTCTTTTATTTATAAACAATTTAACATCACCTTCTCATCAGAAATATTTAGTTTCCTAGTTGGATTACTGTTTATGGGTGTATCCTATATAATAATTAAAATTATAGACTTAATGTATCAATCTAAAGGAACACTTCAGTATAAAATGATAAAAAAATTATAAAAAAAAGATGCAGCTAATTTAAAGATTTAAATTAGCTGCATCTTTTTTAAATTTATTACTTTTTAACTTTTATTCTATTGATACTACTTCATAACCAGCCTCAATAACTGCTTCTTTTAACGTTTCATTATCTACTTCATGCGCTAATTCTACTACTGCTTTTTTCTCATCAGCACTCACCTCAGCACTTTTAACTCCAACTATACCCTCTAACTCTGTTTTTACTCTACCTGAACAATGCCCACAACTCATTCCTTCAATATTGATAACTTTTTTCATTTAAATAACCTCCTTTAAATACTATCTAATTATTTACACTATATTTCTGTTTAATTTTATAAGAATTAAATTACACTTCATTCTTACTGTTCTCTTAATAAGTTACTTTATACTCATCAATCTATATTTTTTACAACTAGTAAATTCGCACTTTTTTAGGAATAATTTCTACTAATATAGAAGATGTTAAGTTGAAATTTATGAATAATGATGAAATAGTTTTTAAATAATCATATCGAATTATTTTTATTTTTTATTGACAAACGATAAATTTCCATTTATTATAATAATACAAATAAAAAATTCGTCTACTCGCTAACGCACTGACTCATATCGCCAACGATCCCTACAGGCTCCGTTGCTCAAAAATAGTTGCAAGTGTAGTTCTTCCATCAATATTATCCACAGAACGAATTTTTTATAATCCCTTAGTAAATAAAAAGAATCGAGGTTGATAAAATGAAAAATAATTTTAGTCCTAAAATTTTAAATATCATTGTAACATTAGGAGTATCTATTACATGTATCCTTTTTTTAGGAACTCCACCTATTGTTACAGCATTTTTGAAAAGTCAATTTTCTTTGTTAGATCATGGCTTAGTAATGACTATTTCAAGTTATCTTTATTTACTTGAAGCTCCATATGTTATCGCTTTATTTAAGCTAAAAAAACTTTCTAGTTTAGTTGTGAAAAATAATCCTTTTTCTATCGAAAGCGTTAAATCACTAAAAGTTATTTCTATATGTTCTTTTAGTGAACTTATTCTTGTTATTGGATGTAAAGCATATTTAACCCACTCAGTTAAAGACTTCAATAATATCCCATTAGCGTTTCCAATGCTTGCATTAACTGTTGTTTGTCTAACAATAGGTTTTTTGTGCCTAGTATTATCACAATTATTTGAGATAGCTATAGAAATTAAGGAAGAAAATGATAAAACAATTTAGAAAGGGATGTTGATATGCCAATTATAGTAAATATAGATGTAATGATGGCCAAAAGAAAAATTAATTCTACCAAACTTTCACAAAAAATGGGAATAACTATGGCTAATCTTTCTATTCTAAAGAATAACAAAGCAAAAGCAGTTCGTTTTTCTACACTAGAATTATTATGTAAAATCTTAGATTGTCAGCCTGGTGATATTCTAGAATATGTAGATGAAGATGATGAAAGATTAAAATAATATACTTATCCTCAATTAGGGTATGTAATTTCCTACTTATTATTACAAAAGCAAAGACTTTATAACTAAAGTCTTTGCTTTTGTGATATAACTTTTATCTATAATATTAGAGTGTATAAATAACTTCATGGCTTCATATACTTATTTTATTATGTTAAAAATATATTATTCATTTCCTATGTTCTTTTTTATCAGTTATTATAACTTAAACTTCGATACTTCTTCTTTCAATTTATCTGCATTTTCTCTAGCTTCATTTGTTTTCTCAATTATATTATATGATTGTTTAGTTACATCATTTATTTTTCCAGCAATATCAACTGTACCTTCTGCTCCTTCACTTGAAGCCTGTGCTACCTGTTCTATAGTCTTTAATACTCCATGAATAGATACTAATAATTCTTCTGAAGTTGTACTAAATTCTGTTACAAGTGCATCTACAAATTCTGCATCTTTACTATATTTTTGTACTACATTAAGCATTATCTTATAATCATTATCTACATCCTTTGATAAAAAGTTTAATATATCATTAGAACTATTTGATAAATTATTTACTGATTTCATTACTTTTTCTGTTATAAATTTTATCTCTACTACAGTTTCCTTAGACTGTTCCGCTAGCTTTCTTATCTCATCTGCCACTACCGAAAATCCTTTACCAGCCTCTCCTGCTCTTGCCGCTTCAATTGCTGCATTCAAAGCTAACAAATTAGTTTTTTCTGTTATTTGCATAATTGCTTCTGATAAAACATTTATTTGATTTACTACGCTTGAATCTTCTATTGCTTTTTCTAAAATACCTTTTGTTTCTAAAAATATATTTAAAGCTTTTTCATTAGATTCTGTAAAATTGTTTTTGATATTTTCTGCTCTTTTACTAATTTGTCCAGCTTCTATAGCGCCTTGTTGGGCTCTTTCTGCGATAGCTTGGACTGCATTTTCAATTTCAACAGATGTTGCATTCATCTCTTCTGAAGATGCTGCTGTTTCCTGCATTCCTGCTGATAATTGTTCTGTTGTAGTAGATACACCCTCTATATTACTATCTAGATTATCCATATTTCGCGAAATATGATCTACTATTGTTATAATGTCATCACCTTCTTTTTTAACATTAATAATTAAAGTCTTTAAAGAGGCTTGCATTCCATGTATACTCCTTGCAATATCTCCAATTTCATCTTTTCTTTTTTTAAATTGCTCTGGAACTTCTAATGAAAAATCACCTCCAGCAACAACTTGTAAATGATTTATAGCTAACAATATTGGATTTGATATAGATTTTGAAATAATTAAAGTTAAAATAATTGCTATAATTATAGAAAATAATAATTGAATCCCAAATGATTTTATTGATTTAGAATAATTTTTATCATTTTGTACATTAACTTTTTGTGCTGTCTCAATATTATATTTTGCTAAATCTCTTAAATTTTTTTGAAACTCTACTTCAAAATTTTCAATAGAATCAAATGCTTCTAATGCTTCCTTTTGTTTTCCCTCTAAAGCCAAATTTATAGCAATTAATCTACCTTCTCTGTATTTTTCAAGATTACTTTCTAAAATACTAATTCTATCCTTTTCATATTGATCTAGTTTAGTTTTTTTGTATAATTGCCAATTCTCAGAAGATTTCTTTATTCTTTTGTCTATATCTTCTATTTTCTTTTTCTGAACTTCTTTATCCTGCGTATCTAGCATTATACAATATATATCTGCCTCTACAGCTCTCGCTTGATTTCGATTGTCATTTAAGTACTGTATTGCCAGCAACCTATCTTCATACAATGATGTCATTTCTTTATTTGCCTTTAAAAGATAGTAATATCCTGTAGCCCCCATTATGCATAATATCAATATCATGGTAATTGAAAATGCTAAGATTTTAAATCTAATTCTTAAGTTATTTATCACCTATAAATTCCTCCCTATTTCCTCTATAATTTCCGTTACGAATTTCAAAAAAGTCTACAATTAAAATCTTTAAAGTAAAGACTTTTTAATATTTATTCATATTCAAATACCTTATCTGAATTTTAACATATTAGAAATGAAACTATATAGTGCTTTGTTTTTTTATCTACAGATTCTAAGTTATTTTTACAAACTCTGTAATCATCTACTATATTATACTATTTTTTCCTATAAATGTCCAAATTATGTATATATATTAAATAATATAGTTTCAAATAATAATATTACCGCTCAAATATATTTGTTAGAGTTTATGCTATAGCTTGTTGAATTAGCCGGACTTTCACAACCAAGTCATCACACATTCTGCGCACACCAAAAAAGGGAATTGTATATTTTTATACAATTCCCTTTTCACTCTATTTCTTACCTTGTACTTTTTTTCCGTGCATTTCCTTCATTCCATCTATTTCATCACATATATCACTGAAATTGCATGAATGACAATCAAAGTCTATATCATCAAATATTGTGTTAAGAGCTTTAATTATTTCAGTAACCTTTAGGCCTACTTGAGAAATACTATTTATTAATTCTTTATTTCCTACTATAAATATAATTTCTACTTCTTCTACAAAATCTTTCTCTTTATAAGCATTAATTAGCTCACTACCTAGTGTATTAAAAGAAAAACCTTTTTTTAAAGCCTCTTTACTTACTCTACACCACTCTCTATTTCTTTGATTAGTAGCCCTTAACATATATCCTTTAAGATTTATATTTAGTCTTAGACTTTCCATTTCTTGAAATATTTCATATGCTTTTTCTTCATCATAATCTTTGGTTTTTATTAAAGTTATTTTTGCATAATCTATTGGAGAGTTTTTTATCTCATTTAAGTCTTGACCTATAACTGTAATTTTATTATCACATACTATACTGTCGTTATTTGTCCACATTATATATGATGCAGATTTCGTTTTAGGATGCCCTAGTTCTACACCAACATCTGATTGTAGTATTAAATCACTCGATTTTAGTTTATCCCAATTAGAATTTTTGTTTACTTCATACTCTTTATTTTCAAAACGTTTTATATCAGTCTTTATATTTTGTATGAAATTATCAAAAACTTTCATTATAACTTCCTATCCCTTTTTATATTATCATAATAGTTATCTGCAATAGGTTGAAGTGATTTTATAAGCTTCATATCTAAATTAAATATATACACTATGAATAAAGTAAAATATGCACCTACAATAAATTTAATGATTGATATTAATATATCCACATGAATCCCCCTCCTTATTTACCTTGAGCCAAACCTTTTTGTCTAGCGTATTCTGCTGCTCCTAATGCTCCCATTAATTGAGGGTCTGTAGTTAAATCAGTGATTTTTATCTTTAGAACCTTTTCTATAGCTTTCTTAAGTCCTATATTCTTAGCACATCCACCAGTTAAAGTAAACTCAGGCTCCATACCTGCCTTTTTGCACATTACGAAACATCTCTTTGCAACTGAAACTTGTATTCCTGCTGCTATTTCATTCTTAGGCTTTTTCTCTCCTACAAGACTTATAACTTCACTTTCTGCGAATACACTACACTGAGCAGTTATAGGAATAACTTTATCTGTAGTTAATGAAAGCTTTGAAAACTCATCAAGACTTAACTCAAAAGCATTAGCCATTGACTCAAAAAATCTTCCCGTTCCAGCTGCACACTTATCATTCATAGCAAAGTTTCTAACCGTTCCGTCAGTATCAACACTTATACCCTTTACATCTTGTCCACCAATATCTATTATAGTTTTGATTTTAGGATTAGTGACATGTACTCCCATAGCATGACAGCTTATTTCTGAAACATTTTCATCTGCAAACGGAACTTTATTTCTTCCATAACCCGTACCAACAAGATAATTAAAATCTTCTACGCTATCTATTCCATTACAATTTTCAAGAGCTTGTCTTATAGTTTCTTTTGAGGTTTCTTCTGGATCTATTTTACTTCTAACTATAGCGCTTGAAATCAGTTTACCCTTTTCATCTAAAATCACACATTTTCCATAAGTTGAACCTACATCACAACCACAAAAATATTTACTCATAACATATACCTCCTTTTATATTTACCAAGCTTGGTGATCTTCTATCTCAAGTAAGCTCTCGTCTACAGGCTCTGCTTGCATAATATTGTACATAAATTTATTTACACTATCTCTCATTTGTTGTCTACTTATAGTTCTTGGATCCATTAAGTCATGCTGTACCCAACATATTTTAATATTTCTCTTACGAGCTTCTTCCTCGTAAATTCCACCTAAAGCATCCATTCCTTTACAAGAAATTTGATCTGTCATCAATACGAAATCTGCATTGTATTCTTCACATAACTGCCATAATTCATCAAGTGCATGTGGGTATCCACCTTTTGTATGCTTACGCATAGTAGCTCTTGAATACTGATGAGCAATTCCCTCTAACATAGTATCTGGTGTAGATGTATCTATCAGATCTACTGATGTATGAGTTTCTAGGTCATTTAATACACTAACTCCCCATGCATTTTCTGTCCATAAGGATAAATGAGTATAATAGTTTGAAGGACAGTTCCATAAGATTGCTCTATATTTAGGATTTTTAGTACATAATTCTTTATTTTTATAAGCTTTTTTAATTAATTTATTAACCTTTTTATCTGTTTTTACAAACAACGGATGGCCTGCACCCATTTGATAATAGTAAATTCTATAAAGCCATAAAGATGCTCCTGTTACCTGTGGATAATCTGTTCTATTTATTTCCCACTTTTCTATCTCGTATTCAGACTGCTTATTATATGTTTCACATACTTCTCTAAGCCTATTCCAATCCATTTTCTTTCCAGTATTCTCTTCAATGAAGGCTATCATTTCCTTAAGTTCTTCAACCATTATTTCTTTACCGCCTTCTTCATCATATCTTAAAGGAACATCTAGTATATGAGTTGGAAGGTTAATTCTTCTATCTATTATAGCTGTTGTAGCAGCACTTCCATCACAAGGCATGTTACTAACCACTGCACATTTACCAGTTTTAGGATAATCATCCTCAATTGCAACCCCTGCACTTCCCGATGGAAGAGGACATACATCTGCTGGAACTCCATAATTTTCAACAGCATCTATATAATACTTAGTAATTTGTTGGTCTACCATTGAAGATATAAAGTACGGAGCAAGCTCAAGTGGACATGTTTTAAGTCCCATACCTACAACTATTTGAGGAGGAATTAATTCATCTATTACTACTACCTCATCTTGGTGATTGAAAGTATTATGAAGAATTTCAGTTAAATGTTTTACAATAGATGAATAATGTAGATGTGCTACCTTTAAAGCTGTTCCTCTTAATCCTTGAGTATGTCTATCAACAAACTCATGTGTATGCAAGTAACTAAATAACCAACGGTATTTGCTAAGTGCTTTTAAAAATTGAATTGGGCTCTTTAAAACGAAAACCAACAATGCTTTCCAGTTAGCAAGCCAATAGTGATAATCTACAATAGTATCTTTAATACCACGCCATTCTCTCATCTATTTCACCTTACCTTTTTTTTGAATTTCTTTTATTTCAAGACTCTCAACGAATGCTTGAACACGAGTTCTAAGCTGACCTGCAGAACTCATAGTATACTCTCTCTCAATTGTAACAGCTGGTATATTGTGTTTATTTATCATGTCGTGAGAGGCTGTAGATTTCTCATATCCCCAGTAATCACAGAATTTCATTGTTTCATAAATTATTCCATCTGCATTAAAATCATTTACAAGCTTTAGAGTATAAGCTTCTCTTCTTTTAACTCCATCCATCATTCTAGGACATTGACAGGTTTCAATATAATGTCTTACAACATCCTCAAATGGGTCATCAGTTGTTAATTTAATAGGCTCTATTTCTGGATAAGCTCCATAACAGAATCTATCTGCAACAACTAAAGCTCCCTGGTCTTCTATTAATTTTATAAACTCTGGATTATCTATTTCAGATCCTACAACTACTACTCTAGCTCTATACTTTTTATCATCAGGAATACGATGTTTTATTTCTTCCAATGTTTCTATTAAATAATTCTTAATAAGATGCTTTGGACAAACTTTTGCAACTAGGTTTATAGTATGAAACTCTGTTCCAGTTATTTTTGGTTTATCTTCTTTTCTAAACTCTGAGATTTGTCTTAAAATATCATTTATTTCATTATGCTCTTTTACTGATTGAATTAACGCTTCTTTACTTACATCTATATTGTAGTTTTTAGACATAGGCTTCAAAAACTTCTCTTTCAATTGTTCTGTCATCTTTTTTATTCTAAAATCAGATATTTTCTTAGGAACATCTAACCAATCAATAAAGAATTTATCATTTTCCACTAAATTAAGCATTTCAAAATGCTCTGAACATCTATTCATATGTGAACACGTTTCACTAGCCAAAAAACCACCTAAGAAATTATATCCACCTTCGATAGCTCTCTCAAGTATTCCTCTACAATAACTACAAACAAAATTAGATAAGTAGTACGAAGCTATACTTGTTGATCCTGTAAGTGGAGCTCTTAGCCTAACACTAAAACCTTTTCCCATATTCATGATTGGTTCAGGAACATGATAACATGTATACCCTAAAGCTACTCCTCCATCATTTATAGCTTCTCTTATAAGCTCATTATCAGCAGCTTCTAGAAGCTTCTCAAAATAATTAATATGCTTTAAATCTTTCAATCGCTGTTACCTCCTTATAGTATCCTAAATTTTTCAAGTGCACTTTTAAGTTCCTTAACTGATAAATCATTTTCTATATTAAGTAAACTCTCTCCCTTAATATCCGTATAACTTATATTCTTATCCTCTGATACGAAGCTATATTGGCAAAGTCCATCAATATCTACCAACTCTTTTACGTTTTCATCTTGAATCCTATTTATAATAGCTCCTATTTCTTCATATGCTACTAAGTCCTTTGCAACCTCTGCTATAGTTTTAATAACATTTATACCTTTTTTACTAGCATCACTTACTAATAATAAGTGAGTAACAGTTTCCATTACTCTTCTATTTATTTGCTCTATTCCAGCTTCTCCATCTATTACAACATAATCAAATTTATCAGATATTTCTTTTATAATATGCTTTAAATAAGTATTTATCTTACAATAGCATCCTTCACTCTCAGGTCTTCCAACAGCTAAAAATGCAAATCCATCTTTTTCAACCATAGCATCAAACACTTCATAATCTAGGTTTGTTAAGATTGATAATTTAGAATCTCTCTCACCATTCATAGCTGCATCTATTACGTTTTTTCTAATATCGTCTATAGTTTTCCCAACCTCTACGCCAAGTGCAGTAGATAATCCTATTGCAGGGTCTGCATCAATAGCTAGTATTTTAGCACCTGGCTTATTCTCTACTAATAATTTAACAATCAAAGCCGACATAGATGTCTTTCCAACTCCACCCTTACCTGTAACCGCTATTGTCTTTGCCATAAAATAACCTCCTAATGTGAAATCTATAATTTTACATAGTTATTATAACGCTGTTATTTTTACCTTTGTTGACATTTTACCATACCATTCTACATTGTTCAATATTTAACTATGTTTTTTTTAGAATTTCCAAATATCATAATTTTGTGT
Organism: Tepidibacter sp. Z1-5; assembly: GCF_037844525.1. Taxonomy (NCBI): domain Bacteria; kingdom Bacillati; phylum Bacillota; class Clostridia; order Peptostreptococcales; family Peptostreptococcaceae; genus Tepidibacter; species Tepidibacter sp. Z1-5. The sequence continues at coordinate 232,229 of NZ_JBBMMD010000035.1, forward strand.
TACTATATAAAAAGCAAGGAGGTGTTTATTTTGCCACCAAAAGAAAAAACTCAAAAAGAAAAACAAATAGAAAAAAGCAAAATATTAAACTGTGCTCTAAATATTATAAGTACAGAAGGATTTAATTCTCTATCTATGAGATATATTGGTAAAAAACTCAATTTTTCAGCTACCAAAATATATAGTTATTTTCATAATAAAGATGAAATTTATATAGCTTTAGTGGTTGAAAGTTTTAGAATTCTAATCCAAAATTCATCTGATGATCTTGTTAAATGTAATACCCCTAAAGAAAAAATACAGTGCTTTATTAAGAGTATAATAAGATTTTCTAAGGAATATCCTTATAAATACGAGCTTTTATTTGACCTAAAATCCCCTAAATACCTAGACTATATAAATACTCCACTTGAAAAGGTTGCTCTAGAAAAGCACTTAGTTGGATTTGAATGGTTTAATTTGCTAAAGAAAACAGTAGAAGATTATGTTAATTATAATAGTTTTAAATTAACATATGATTTCGATACTACAGCACTTCTTTTCTTTAGTTTTATTCATGGTTCTATCAATTTATATCATAACAAGATAGTTTATGAAGTTTGTAAAGACCCTGATAAATACTTAGATATTTTAGCAGAATCAGCGCTTAATAATATTGACGCTATGTTAAATATTTCAACAGAAAACCCCATTTAAACAAAATATTTTGTTTAAATGGGGTTTTTTATTGAAAGTTTCTTGACAATTAATTATCATGATGTTATAATTACAGTGTTATAATTACAGCGTTATAATAACGCCGTTATATTAAAGGAGGTCGTTATGTCTTTACTTAATACGATTAAAATATCAGTAGCAAAGCCTATATTCAAACTTGTTCACCAACCTAAAGCTACCACTTATACAGGTCCAGGATCTGTCAAGAAATTAGGTAGTATAGTAAACAGTTACAATCTAAAAAAAGTATTAATAGTTACAGATTCTGTATTGTTAGGACTTGGTTTATTAGATGGTTTAAAGAAGAGTTTAGAAGAATCTAATGTTGAATATGTAATCTATGATGGAGTTAAACCAGACCCTACTTTTACAATTGTAGAAGATGGTATTTCAATGATAAAAAAACAAGGTTGTGATGGAGTTATAGCTTTTGGAGGAGGTTCTGCAATCGATGCAGCAAAAGTTATGTCTGTAGCCTACACTAATCAATGCTCACCAGCTCAATTAAAAGGAATGTTAAAAGTAAAGAAAAAAGGATTACCTTTCTTTGCCGTTCCAACAACAGCTGGTACAGGTTCTGAAGCCACTCTTGTTGCTGTAATATCTGATCCTGTTACTCACCAAAAAGTGACAGTTATAGATCCTAAGGTTATACCTCAAGTTGCTGTTTTAGATCCAGAACTTACAACAGGTTTGCCTGCTCATATTACATCTACAACTGCTATGGATGCTCTAACTCATGCTATAGAAGCATTTATAAGTGAATATGCAACAGAAGAAACTATGCAGTATTCAAGAGTATCTATTAAGATGATTTATTCTAACTTAGTGCATTCTTATAATAATCCTACAGATTTAGATGCTAGATCAGCTCTATTAGAAGCTTCTTACTATGCTGGTTTAGCATTTAGTAAAGCTTTTATTGGTTATGTTCATGCGTTTTCTCACAACATTGGTGGAGCTTTTGGTATACCTCACGGACTTGCAAATGCAGTAATTTTACCTCATGTAATTGAATTTTCAAAGCCAAATTGCATAGATAAGTTAGCTGAACTTGCTATATTAGTAGGGTTAGGTTCTAAGAAAGAAAAACCTGAAGTCTTAGCTGATAAATTTGTACAAAGTATATTTGACTTAAATAGAAATTTAAACATTCCTGAAAGATTGGATAAGTTTAAGATGAAAGATATTAAAAAGATAAGAGAAGCTGGATTTAAAGAATGCCATGGAACGTATCCTGTTCCAAGATATTTAACAGCTAAACAAGCTGACGAACTTCTTTCAAAAGTTGCAAGTAACTAATATACTATAATTCACACATAAAAAAGCGAAGCCATATAAGAAATACTTATATGGCTTCGCTTTTTTATTATTTCATTATCTTACACATATTATTAGTAAACTCTACAGGATCTTCTATAGGAAGTCCTTCTATAAGTAAAGCTTGGTTATAAAGTAAGCCTGTATATAACTTAAACTTATCTTTGTCATTTTCATATGCATCTTTTAAAGAATTGAATATATCGTGATTTACATTTATCTCTAAAACTTTATCAGCTTTTATTCCTTGACTTTCAGGCATAGCATTTAGAATCTTTTCCATCTCTATACTTAAATCTCCATCATTAGATAAGCATACAGGATGTTTTTTAAGTCTCTTAGATGCTCTAACAAATTTAACCTTATCAGCTAAAGATTCCTTCATAAATTCGAATAAATCTTTGTTTTCATTCTCATCAACTGAAGTTTCACTATCATCTGATTCTATTCCTAAATCATTACTAGATACAGACTTGAACTCTTTTTCTTTATAGTTCATAAGAACTCTTATAGCAAATTCATCTACATCATCTGTAAAGTAAAGTATTTCATATCCTTTATCCTTTATAAGATCAGTTTGTGGTAATTTATCAATTCTATCAATAGACTCCCCAGCAGCATAGTATATATACTTTTGATCCTCTGGCATTCTAGATATATACTCATCTAAAGTAACTAGCTTCTTCTCTTTTGATGAATAAAACATAAGTAAATCTTGAAGTACCTCTTTGTTAGCTCCAAAATCACTATATACGCCATACTTTAAGTGTCTTCCAAATGACTCATAGAACTTCTCATAATTCTCTCTTTCATTCTTTAATAAGTTCTTTAACTCATTCTTTATTTTATTCTTTATATTCTTAGCTATAGACTTTAATTGTCTATCATGTTGTAGTATTTCTCTTGATATATTTAAAGATAGGTCTTCAGAATCCACTATACCTTTTACAAATCCAAAATAATCTGGAAGTAAGTCAGAACATTTTTCCATAATCATAACTCCGCTTGAATAAAGCTCTAAACCTTTTTCATATTCCTTAGTATAAAAATCATACGGAGTTTTTTCTGGAATATATAATATAGCATTGTATCTTATCATACCATCAACACTAAGGTGAACATGCTTTAAAGGCTTATCAAATCCATAATGCTTTTCTGCATAAAAGTTTTCATAGTCTTCATCTTTAAGCTCATTTTTATTTTTTCTCCATATAGGAACCATGCTGTTTACAGTTTCTTCTTGAACAACATCTTCATATTCACCTTCAGTTCCTTCTTTAGGCTTTTTAGTAGTTACATTCATCTTGATTGGGTATCTTATAAAGTCAGAGTATTTCTTAATTATATTTTTTATTGTATATTCTTCTAAATACCTATCAAAGTCATCATCTTCTGTACATTCTTTTATCTTAAGTATAATTTCCGTTCCTACACTATCCTTACTGCATTCTTCAATAGTGTAACCATCTACACCTTTAGATTCCCACTTATAAGCTGTGTCAGATTCAAAAGCCTTACTTATAACAGTTACATTATCTGCTACTAAAAATGCTGAATAAAAACCTACTCCAAATTGACCTATTATATCGTGTCCATCTTTGATTTCATTATCTTTTTTGAACTGTAAAGATCCACTCTTAGCTATAACCCCTAGATTATTCTCAAGTTCATCCTTATTCATTCCAATACCAGTATCTGATATTTTAATTAATCTATTATCCTTATCAACAGCTATATCTATATAATAATCATCTTTATTAAATGTTATAGTATCATCAGTCAATGCCTTATAGTATATCTTATCTATAGCATCACTTGAATTTGATATAAGCTCTCTTAAAAAAATCTCCCTGTGAGTATAAATTGAATTGATCATAAGATCTAACAATCTTTTAGATTCTGCTTTGAATTCTTTTCTTTCCAAATTAATCTCTCCTTCCGACTTCTTATGTATATAATTTTTGTTAGCACTCTATCTCATTGAGTGATAACCCCTACCTCTTATATATCATATATTAAACCTTATGTCAATATATTTTGAATGTAACAAAATACAAGGGAAAGATATAATAGAATATTCTATTATATCTTTCCCTTTGAATTATCTATAGAGTGAGACTTAATTATTTCTCTAATATTCCTCTTAGAATTTTTTCTGGTGTAATAGGTAAACTTCTTACATTAACACCCACTGCATTATAAACAGCATGTGCAATTGCTGGTGATGGAGTATTGATTACAACTTCACCTATAGACTTTGCTCCAAATGGTCCCGTTGGTTCATAACTAGATTCAAAATCCACAGTTATCTTAGCTATATCTTTTCTACATGGAATTTTATACTGCATAAATGTATTTGTTTGCATTTTTCCAGCATCACTATATCTAACATCCTCATACATTGCCATACCTATTCCTTGAACCAATCCTCCTTCTACTTGGATTCGTGCAAGCTTTGGATTTATAACCGTTCCACAGTCAACAACTGCAACATAATCAATCAAATCTATTTTACCACTTTCTTTATCGACTTCTACCTCAGCAAATCCTGCAATAAACGGAGGAGGACTTGTTTCTCCACCAAAAGAACCGACTCCAATCAATTGATTTTTTCCCTCTCCTATTGATAATCGCTGTGCTATTTCATCAAGAGATAATACCTTTTCTTCATTCATTGTTTTTATAAATGACCCATCAAACGTTAAGTCTTCTTTCGATATATCTAAAAGATTTGCTGCATTTTCTAATATTTTATTTTTCATATCTTCACAGGCTTTTATAACAGCATTTCCAGTAACATAAGTTGTACTAGAAGCATACGAACCTGTATCATATGGAGAAATATCCGTATCAGCAGTGTGTACAATTATCTTATCCATGGTAGTTTCTAAAACATCTGCTGCCATTTGTGCAAGAATAGTATCTGATCCTTGTCCCATATCTGTAGCACCTAATAAAAGTGTATAAAACCCATCATCATTTAATTTAATTACTGCTGAAGCTGTATCTATCCCAGGTATACCAGACCCTTGCATTGTTATTGCCATACCAACAGCTCTAACCTTTCCATTACCCATATCTTTTCCAAGGTACTTTTCATCCCATCCAATAAGTTTCTTTCCTTTTTCAATACATCTATCAAGAGTACAACTTGCTAAAGCAACAGGTTGTCCGTCTTTAGAACCTCCTAAAATAGGATTGGTATCTCCTTCTTTTATAATATTCTTTTCTCTAAGTTTAGCAGGATCTATATTTAATTTAGCTGCTAATTCATTTATTGCTGACTCTAATGCAAATATTCCCTGAGTAACACCATATCCTCTTAAAGCTCCTGCTGTCATTTTATTTGTATAAACCACATTACCCATATATCTTACTGCTTTTGCTTGATTGTATAGAGGAAGTGTCTTATGTCCTGCAACACTAAATACAGTCCATGCATGTTCACCATATGCACCTGTATCAGATAAAGCCTGCATATCTATAGCATTAATATTTCCCTCTTTATCCGATCCTATTTTCACTTTAATCCTCATAGCATGACGGCTAGTTGTACAACTAAATGTTTCTTTTCTATCATAAACAATTTTGGCTGGTTTTCCTGTTTTAAGTGTAACTATTGCTGGAAAAACTTCTACAGATGCTGTTTGCTTTCCACCAAAACCTCCACCAATTCTAGGTTTTATTACACGAATATTACTCTTTGGAATTTGTAAAGCTCTTGCAACAATTCTTCTAACATGAAAAGGAATCTGTGTAGCACTCACAATTGTAAGTCTTCCATTATGATCCATATAACTAAATGCACGATATGTTTCCATCATACCGTGAGCTTGAGCTTGAGTATAATAAGTTTCTTCTACCACAACCTCACTATTTTCAAGTTCAGCTTCTACATCTCCAACTTCTGTTTTATAAGAAGCTGCTATATTTTTTTCTTTATCCATACCAATATCAAAATTAACATGTAAATCATCTTCTGGATGAACTATAGATTTATGTTCTTGTGCTTTTTCAAAATCTAAAACAGGTTTATATACTTCATATTCAACCTTAATTAATTTCATAGCTTTTAGTGCAGTTTTCTCATCTACTGCAGCTATAATTGCAACTTCATCTCCTATATAACGAACATATTCATCTAAAATCAATCTATCATACGGAGATGGCTCAGGATAAGATTGACCTGCCATTGTAAATCTTTCATTTGGAACATCTTTATGTGTAAGTATACATTCAACTCCGTTTAATTTTTCTGCTTTTTGTGTATCTATATGTTTAATTTTTGCAAAAGCATAAGGGCTTCTAAGAATTTTTATAACCAATGAATTATTATCTAAGTCATCTGTGTAAACAGGTTTCCCCGTTGCAATATCCATTCCATCAATTTTTGAAATTGCACTATTTACAACCTTCATACTTATACTACCCCCATATATTTTTTTATCGCTCTTAACTGTCCAACATAGCCTGTACATCTACAAAGATTTCCTGTTAAGTAATGAACAATATCTTCTTCTGTAGGATTTTTAAGTTCTCTTTTCATTGCAAGTACAGTCATTATAAATCCGGGACTGCAAAATCCACATTGTTCAGCTCCTTCATTTACTAAAAACTCTGCGAACTCTCTTGCCTCTTCTTGAACACCTTCAATAGTTGTAATTTCTTTCCCGTTAACTCTTGCGGCAAGAATTGAACACGAAAGAACAGGCTTATCATCTATCCATACTGTACATAATCCACAAGATCCTGTGTCACAACCTTTTTTAACACTTAAAAAACCATATCTTCTCAATGTATCTGCTAAAAATTCATCACATTCTATTTCCATATCCATTTTTTTATTATTAATTGTAACTTCTATCTTCATTATAAAACCTCCATTAAAGCTCTTTTTACAAGGACTTTGCAAATTGCCTCTCTATATTCTTTACTACCTCTCATATTACTTCCAAAAGTTAACTCTTTTGCAGCAATACTTGAAGTTTGTTCAATATCTTCATTAGTTAGTTTACTTTTTCCTAAGTATATAGAAGCTTCTTTTGCTTTTTTTGCCCTTTGAGGTCTTGCTCCAACTACTATCTTAAAGTCTTTATCTTCTTTTGAAACAGCTACATTTAATAGAGCATAATCACTACTTGAATTTCTCATTGATTTAAATACTGCTTTTCTATTAGTTTTTTGAATAATAATTTTCGTTAAAATATCTTTCTCAAAGTCTTTCTCTAAAAATTCCTCTAAAGACATTCTTCCTCCGTTATAAAGTACTACATCCGCATCTATAGAAAGTAGGGCTGTAATCAAATCCGAGAATCCATATTTTGAATAAACAGTTCCACCTATTGTTACATTATTTCTAAGCTGAACTCCTACTATGTTTTTTACAGATTCTGATAAAACCCCATTAAAATATTTTGTTAAAATAGGACTTGTTTCTATTTCACGAAAAGTAGCCATAGCCCCAATTTCAATTGCTTCATCACATTCTTTTATATAGTTTAAATTGATTTTAGATAAATCAATAGCTGTTCCAATGTTTTTCGATCCCATTCTTAAAAAAGAACAGCCTCCTAATACAGTATTATTTCTTTTGTTTTTTAAGATATTATACGCGTCTTCCAATGTTTCAGGAAATACATAATTTTGTATAGAAATCAATTGTATTCCTCCCTCAAATTAATATATTGTATAAATATAAAAGGCATAATATTGGTTTTCAATATATGCCTTTATTCACATAAATTACTTCTATGCTCCAGAAAGAGATTTATTAGTATTATGTTCTACTTTTTTCTCCTTATCTTCTGGTAAAATAATATTTAATATAATTGCAATAGTTCCTGTAACAACCATTCCTGATCCTCCAAAGATCATTTTCACTGATTCTGGGAAATATGCAATTGCTTCTGGTACAGAACCAAGGCCAAATCCTAGTCCCATTGCAACAGCAACAATCATACTATTTCTTCCAGTAAGAGGTTCTTTTGTAATAAGATTAATTCCACTAATAGCTATCATCGAGAACATAACTATAGTAGCTCCACCTAATACACTTTGTGGCATTAAAGCAACAACAGTTCCAACCTTCGGAAATAATCCAGTTATAATTAAGAATACTGCTCCTACAGCAACTACAAATCTACTCATAATACCTGTAAGTGCAACTAATCCAACATTTTGACTAAAAGATGTATTTGGTAATACATTGAAGATAGCAGCCAAACAACTTCCTAATCCGTCTGCCATAACTCCTCCGGAAAGTTCTTTATCAGTAGCTTCACGATTAGCTCCGCCCATTGTAATTCCTGAAATATCTCCAACAGTTTCTACTGTTGTTAAAATATACATTAAAAGCATTCCAACAATTGCATCTAAATGAAATGTCATTCCATATTTAAATGGTGTAGGAAAAGATAGCCATTTAGCTTGTGATACAACAGAAAAATCAATCTTTCCCATTGGAATAGCTACAATATATCCAACTAAAATACCAATTAATATAGAAGCCATACTTGTAATTCCTTTTGTATATTGATTAAAAAACAATACAGTTACTAAAACAATTGTTCCTAAAAGAAGATTTGATGGTGATCCAAAATCTTTTGCACCAACCCCACCTGCAAAGTATTTTATTCCTACTGGTAAAAGAGATAAACCTATAGATAACACTACCGTCCCTGTTACTACAGGTGGAAAATATTTTCTAAGTGGTTTCAAAAAAGCACCCAATATCATCTCAAAGAATCCACCAACTAAAGATGCACCCAATACACCAGCAAGTCCATATTGTGCAGATATACTTATACCTACAGGCAAGAATCCAAAACTCGTACCCATAACAATAGGAAGCTTTGCTCCTATTGGTCCAATAGGATAAAGTTGAATTAAAGTAGTTACCCCAGCTATAAACATAGCACATTGAATCAAGAATGTTTTTTCATCAACAGGTAAATTCATAGCATTCGCAATAATAATTAAAGGTGCTACATTTCCTGCAAACATTGAAAGTATATGTTGCAATCCTAATGGGATTGCTCTATGTAGTGGCGGAATCCCGTCTAAATCATATATTTCATTATCTTTGTTCATGTCTTTTCCCCCTATTGCTTTATTGTGAAAATAATAATTTCTTTACAATCAAAATCTTTTTCTAAAATCATTATAACACAAAAAATGATTTTTACGAACCTTTTTTTAATTTTCTTGTTTTTTGTTTCTTTTTGTACGTATTTTAATCATATTTATCAATAAATTAAGTTCGCTTTTTGATTCTATATTATTTTACTTACTCAAAATCAATTCCATCAGTACTCATAGAATTAATAATAGCTAACGATTCTACTTTTATCCCACTATCTCTTAAAATCTTTCCTCCACCTTGAAATCCTTTTTCGATAGCAATCCCAATACCAGCCAAATTAGCTCCTGATTGACTTACTAAATCTTTTAGTCCTAATGCTGCCTGTGCATTAGCTAAAAAATCATCCAATACCAATATATTGTCTGTATCATTTAGATAATCTTTACAAACTCTTATCGAATAAGTTTTATCTTTAGTAAATGAATAAACCTTGCTCTCATACGCATTATCATTATCTACATTTTTACTTTCTACTTTTTTAGCAAATACTACAGGAACATTAAAATATTGAGCTGCTATTGCAGCTATCGCAATCCCTGAAGCCTCTATAGTTAAAATTTTAGTTATATTATCATCTTTAAAACGATTTTTAAATTCTTTCCCCATTTCATTCAATAGATTTATATCTAATTGATGATTTAAAAAACTATCAACTTTTAAAATTTCTTCCCCTCTAACTTTACCTTTTTCAACTATAACGTCTTTTAATAATTTCATTCTTCTCCTCCTCAAATTAAAAAAAACCCCATTTTTTTAAAATGGGGTTTAGTATATTCCTTCATGTCTATTAATAGCTCAATTTTTTAAGTATATCATTTGTATTACAAAAACACGTATGATTATACTTTTATTGTATGCTCTTAATGCATGCCTAAACACCCATAGTTGAATAATTTACGGTTATTCTGTAGAAACTCAGGGACCATATCTCCCTAATTATATGAGTGATACTATTCTATTTTTACATTTAGCTTTGGGTTTAAAGTTAATTCTAACTTAATTTTACATAAAAATCAATACTATTTTTTTATATCTTTTAAGTGGTCAAGACTTCCATTATTTTTTACCACAAGTATCTCTGACATAATACTAAAAGCAATTTCTTTAGGTGTTTCTCCTCCTAAATTAATTCCAATAGGAGCATATACTTTATCTAATTTTTCTTGAGATACTTTTTCACTTTTAAGATTATCCATTATATATTTTGTTTTGTTTTTACTCCCAATCATACCTATATATTTAGCATTACTATCTATAACAGATTTTAAAGCGACCTCATCATGTCTATGTCCTCTCGTTACAATGACTATATAACTATTATCATCTATAGGATATTCCTGTAAAACTTCTTCTATATTCCCGAGCTTCAACTCATCAGCCTTTGGAAATCTATGCATATTACAAAATTCCTCTCTATCTTCAACTATGATAGTGTGAAATTCTAGCATCTTGCCTAATTCATATAATTCAAATGCAATATGCCCTCCTCCAATAATAAACAACTTATCGAAGGGCTTAAAAACTTTAATAAAAACATCTACTTCACCACCGCACTGCATATGCAGACTTCCTTCGTCATCCGTTAGTTTAAAATTAAAATTTTTACTTTCTCCATTTATAATACATTTTTTAGCATTCTCCACTACAACTAACTCTAACGTTCCTCCACCTATAGTTCCAAAAATTGTTCCATCTTCCTTAATTCCCATCATAGAACCTTCTTTTCTTGGTGTAGAACCTTCTATTTTAGTTATAGTAGCTAATGCTACTTTTTTATTTAACTTTATCTCATCTGATATTTGATTTAAGATTTTATATTCCAATTTATTCACACTCCGTCTTTATCTTTTTTGAAGATCCCTTAGTATATAAAATAGCTTCTAAAACTCCTCCTGCAACCGATCTAGCTTTATCTGAAATAGTAAAACAATATTCTTTTATTCCTCTAGGATCAATATCCGCTATTTTAAGACCTTTTTTAACCTTAGAATTATGCATAATCATTCCTCTTAAAATGCCATCAAGAGAAGCTTTTACAGGTTCATTATCTACATAAGCAATAATTTGGTCTTTTTTAATTATATCTCCTATATCTGATAAGTTATTTATTATGCCATGGCAAGGAGCTCTTAATACCCTTTCTTTACCATACCCTAATATTTTACCAGGAATACCAGTATCAACTTTTGCATATCCTTTAAATATCAATTTTCCTAAATCATGTCCTCTATTTGTTTCAATTACAACATCTACATCTTCACCTGCATCAAAACCCGGACCAACTCCAATCGTAATGGGAGCCATTGTTCTATTCATTCCTAAATTTCTTTTAGCCAACGTAGCATCTACTAAAATATCTACTTTCATTTCATCTATTATTTTACATTCAGGATCTACAATAACAGGTATTTGATCATCATTCCATATTTTATATATATCCTTTGTGTTATATGCTTTTACTGATTTGACTTTTTCAACCACAGTCTCACAATCATATACTGCACTAGCAAACGAAACAGTTCTTCTAACCATAGTCGGTTTTTCTATTTCAAGTATCAATACCTTAAATCCACTTCTATGCAGCTTATGGCAAATACCTGTTGCAATATCTCCACCACCTCTTATTACAACAACATCCTCAAACATTTAATTTCGTCTCCATTTCATATATTCATCCCACGTATCTATATCTAGTCTAGCTATCTCATTATCAAAATGAACAAACTTCACCTCATCATATATATTTCCAATAATACTTTTCCCACCATCATCTCCTTCAATTCTAAGAAGTTGATCTTTTAATTTTGAAGAAAAAATTATTGGATTTCCTCTTTTGTCTTTATATATAGGTGCTACTATATCAGTATTTTCTTTTTTAAAGACATCTATCAATTTGTTTATAATAGAAGTATCTAAAAAAGGCTGATCTCCAACAAAAAACATAAATCCATCTGTTTCTATATTCGAAGCATTAATACCGAATTTTATAGACTCACTTTGTCCAAGTTCAGCTCTATCATTATAAACTGTTTTTACTTTATTTTTTATTCCTATTTCTTTTATTTTTTCATCTCTATATACCAATATAATTTCATCTATGTTAGATTCTTTTATCGCTTTAATAACCATTTCAATAATAGAAACGCCGCCAAAATCAAGCGTCAATTTATCTTTATTCATTCTTTTAGAAAATCCAGAAGCCATAATAATACCAGTAATCAAATTTTATCACTCCACTTAAAAACAATATTTTTATTAATAATACTACATGCTATAATACCAATTACCTCAAATTTGCTTTTAATTACTAACTCCTTAATTCTTGAAGCTATTTTTTTTCTTTCTTCACATTCCACCTTATTTAGCAAAACATATTTTTTACATTCTTTAGAAGTGTCTTTAAATAATCCTTTTTCATTTATAATTAATTTAAATATTTTATCTTCATCTATCATTTCTTCCATTTTACTATTGGTTATATTACAAAATAATTCTGGTCTATGAACATTTTCCTCATTTATTTTCTTTCCGATACAATCTAACCCAATTACCCCTACTACTTTATCTGTATTAATAGGTATAACAGGTTCATGATCAGCAGGTGACTTGATAGATTTTCTCTTAGAACCATCTGCTTCAACTAAAATATAATCAAATACTTTAAGATTATAAATTTCATCTATTGACTGCTTAGATAGTCCTAACAGTTTATTTTCCTTTGAAACTTCTCTTCCTATAACAGTAATGCTTCCTTCTTTAATTCTATCTATATTAATTGAATCATTCACTATTAATTCATCATAATCGCCTTCATTAGGATAGTATATTGCTGTTGAAGTCGTAACCAATACTTTTTTATTCCTGTTCTTTAATTCTTTTGCTAATTTAAATACACTAGTAGTTTTTCCTCCTGCACCTACAAACGATATTATTTCTTTTTTCGTAAATTTTATATCAAACAACTCATGAATTTTCATATTTTTCCCCCTTCCCAAAATGATATTCTAAGCATAAGGTCACTCCATATTTTTTATAAGTTCGTGTTAATTCGAATATTTTATATTTTATCATTATACAACTCATCATTCATATATTGCTTTATTCACTACTTTAGTCATCTTTGCAATTCCATTATATCATATTTTTTCCGAATATTATTTTGATAATATATTAAAACATATGGTAATATTTTTGATTTGTATAATTCTATAATAAAAAGCGAACTCCGAAGAATTCGCTTCATGCTATCACATCTTATTTTATTTCTTCACTTAGATCTTTAACATTGTTCAACTTATATATTATGAACCCAACCACAGGTATAAAGATTAACCCTATTATTCCAAATGTCTTTGTTATTCCAAAGTTTTGAGCCATTACTCCTACAACTGGGAATAATACTAACATAAACATGCTAAAACATACAGAGTCAAATGATAGTATAGTAGCTCTATACTGTGATGGAATTAAAACATTTATATAATCACTAAAAATAGGTATCGCAAATCCACTTATCATACAAGATAATAAAAAGATTATAATTGTGAAATATCCTCTAGATACTGAGAACCCTATAAGTATAAATATATTTACAACACAAAGCATTATAATAATAGATTTCTTGCTTAGCTTTTTCTCTACAACGTATGCATACTTAGAACTTATAGCTCCTAGTACATTGGTTATACCGTAGATAATAGCTATTAAAGTTCTCGATATACTCATATTCTCAAAATGTTTTTGACAATAAAAATATATAGTAGTGTCTATTGTAGATACAAAAGAATAAAATAGAATTAAATATAGAACCATCTTTCTTTCCTTTAATATCTTAAAGCTTTCCTTTAATTGGTGTATAAATACATTTTCATTATTACTTTTATGATCTATAGGAGGCTCTTTATAAAAACTTGCACTACTTAATGCAAATATATCTATAAATAAGGCTAAACTATATGCATATACAAATCTAAAGTCAGAAAGTATTCCTCCAAGTAATATAGCTAATCCTCTAGCAATTTCCATAAAAAATGATATAGATCCATATGTTTTTTTGTATTCGTCTTCTTTATTCAAAAACTTCATACTATCGTATATTATAGATTCTGCCGCTCCAGAATGTAAGTTATACGATAAAGCTGAAAATACAAAGCTAAAAGCGTATACAGTAAAACTATCTGAGCAAATCATAAGAACTGTTGATATAAAGCTAAAAATCCTGCTTATTATAATACTTGTTTTTCGTCCATATATATCTGCAATAGCTCCAGTTGGAACCTCACATAAAAAACTCGTTAAGTGAAATACAGATTCTAAAAGACCTATCTGTACTAAACTAAGTCCTTTAAAACTCAGGTATAATACCCAAATAGCTGAGGTTATATTAAAACTAAAGAAAAAGTTGTATACGTAACTTAATTTAATATTTTTTTGCATAAAAAATCACTCCTAATATTGTATTTTTAAACATCGATAATTAGGAGTGTGCGTCTTTATATAAGGATTAAAAAATCACGGTCTTATACTCGTAGTTTTCTAAAAATGGACGCACTTCTCCCGTAAAAAAGAGATACACCATTTTTTGCAAATGAACTACTATAAGCCATAATCTTCATCTTTAATCCTCCTTTACCATAATATTTTCTTTATTATATACCATTTAGATTTTTTTTACAATTATATTACTTTCAATATTTATCCGAAAGCTAAAAGTTCTAAAACTCCATCTGAATTTAACTCCTTTTCTCTTATAGAATCAATTCCTTCTTTGAATAAATATTTTAAAGAAGCATTAAGCCCATATATTCCAGGAATATTTAATGTCCCTGCCTCAAATTTATCGGGCATATAATCTGGATGAATCTCATATTCTGATAAACTTCCTGTTCCCCCTTCTATAAACGTACTCATTTGATCTACTAATTTATCATTTACAATAAATCCACCGATTCCCTGTGGTCCTAAAAGTGATTTATGTCCTGTAAAAGCTATAGCATCAGCATTTAATTTTTTATAATCTAAATTTAGGAAACCAGCTGTTTGAGCTGAATCTATAATAAATAAGATGTTATTATCTATGCAAATCTTCCCTACTTCTTCAAGATTTAGTATTGTTCCACACACATTAGAACCATGTATCATAATAACAGCTTTTGTATTAGCTTTTATGTATTTTATTAACACCACTTTACAAGAAAATCTAACTTGCTAAAGAATAATCCTTCCCTAATGGCTTTACTAATTACATGCTTAACTTCTTGCTGGCTACAAAATCTATATTATTTAAAATTACAACTAATAAAAGGTAGTACAATCCTAGCCGAATATGCTAATACAACATGACTTTGATATACATCGTATATATTTGAATCATCTTCTTTGTCACTTTTATTGTGTATACTTAAGTGGGTTTAGTATACATATATAGTTGACATATCAATTATTTATCAATATAATAAAGAATGTATTTTTAGCAATGTTACAGATATCTAGGGAGGTATTGGGATGGATCATAATTTTAACAAGAGTATGGGATGGCAGATATACAAAGCAAGAGTATTAATGAAAAATAAGTTACATAGAACAATTAAAGAATTTGAAATTACCACAGAGCAATGGAATGTTCTAAAAACAATACATATGAAAGAAGGATATAATCAAAAGGAATTAGCAAAAAAATGTTTAAAAGATAGAGCGGCACTTACAAGAATTCTTGATATACTTGAAAAAAAAGAATTGATTGAAAGAAAAACATCACCTACTGATAGACGAGAATATTTAATTTATATGACTTATAAAGGACATATATTATATGATAAGATATTACCAGTAGTTCTTAAATATGCAGAAGAAAATATGAGGCAATTTAGTAATGAAGAAGTAGAACAACTTCATTACTTATTAAAAAAGTTAATTTCAAATTTAGAGTAATATTCAATAAACATACATATAAAAAATTAAGAGAAAATGTAATAAACTTTTACTAACTAAAATTTATTTTTTCTTAAACAATAATGATAAGATACTTATATCGCTAATACATCTTAACTTTTAGTTTAATATTCAATAAAAATTTTTAAAAAGATAATTGATATATCAATTAATGATGTGTCATACATTATTTTTATTTAAAACTTTCTTGAGTGTTATAATCCCTAGCATTGCTATAAATCTAAATAAATACATATAAAACAAGAAAAAATGGAGGAGTTTATGAGTAACATGTCAAATAAAAAAGTTAGATCAAAATATATTACTGTATTTGCTACATTTTTAGCATTTATGGGAATTGGAGTCGTAGATCCAATATTGCCAACAATTGCAAAACATATAGGGGCAAGTCATTGGGAGATTGAGATGCTTTTTACAGCTTACATTTTTACTATGGCGATTATGATGATTCCATCAGGAATTTTAGCTACTAAATTAGGGGATAAAAGAATGATGTGTATTGGACTTGGAATAGTAACAGTATTTTCTTTGTTATGTGCTGTTTCAAATGGAATTGTACAACTGTCTATCTTCCGTTCAGGATGGGGACTTGGAAACTCTATGTTTTTTGCAACAGCTATGATATTATTAATTCAATTTAGTAAAGATGCAAATCGTGCAATAGGATTATATGAAGCTGCAATAGGACTTGGAATGGCAGGAGGACCTTTACTAGGCGGAATATTAGGTGGTTATTCTTGGAGATACCCTTTTATAGCAACTAGTTGTCTTATTTTTATTGCTTTCATATTAGTTAAATTCTTTGTTTACCAACCAGAAGTAAAAACAAAAAGAAAAACTATAGGCGGAAAAGAACTTATAAAGTTAATTAAATTTCCACCATTTCTTAGAGTAGCGATGGCCTCAATGTGCTATTTTTATGGATTTTTTGTAATATTAGCATATTCACCACTTGTTATAAAATTATCGCCTATTAAATTAGGTTTTGTGTTTTTTGGATGGGGATTGATGCTTGCGTATGGTTCAGCAATCCTTTCTCATAGTTTAGAGAAAAAATTTAATCCTTCAGTTATATTACCTTGGAGTTTAATTTTATTTACGCTTTTAGTAGGAAGTTTATGTTTTGCTAATAGTTTAGAAGTAAGAATTGCACTGATAACTTTAAGTGGTTTATTTTCAGGATTAAACAATGCTTTATTTACAAGTTACGTTATGGAGGTATCACCTTATGAAAGAGGAATTACTTCAGGTGCATATAATTTTGTACGTTGGCTTGGAGCTGCTATAGCACCAATATTATCAGGATTTGTAGGACATGCTTTTTCAAGTAATACTCCATTTGCTTTAGCTAGTGCTGTTCTATTAGTAGGAATATTTTTAGTTGTTGTAAAAGATAAACAAGAAATAGAATTAGAATTAGAAAAAGCTGCATAGTTATAATAACCAAACTCATTTTAAAACATAAAGTTTTTGTATATATATTTTATAGATTGAACCTTTTTCATAATAATAATATAACTGAGATCCTTATTTGTTATTTTAGTTTTCGTACTAAAGATTATTAACATTTTAAGGCTCAGTTATATTATTTTTTTATTAAATTTAATCAATTATGTCAAAAAAGCACCTAGCTTATCCGCTAAATGCTCTTTATTATAGTTACTTATTTAATTTAATATTTCTTTAACTCTACCCACAATACCACTTTCAAGCATCACTTTGATACCATGAGGATGTGTAGGTGATTTTGTAAGAATTCTTTGAACCACACCTTCTGTTAATTTACCTGAACGCTGGTCTTGTTTTTGAACAACTCTTACCTTTATACCTGGTTTTATATCTGCTCTCTTTTCTCCATTCATTTCTATCACCTCTTTATTTATAAGTTAATATATGGTGATAGTATATCATATAATTGTGGATTCTTATCTTATTCCATACTTAAAAGTTCTCTAGCTTGTTCTTTTGATATTTTTACATGATAGAACAAATCAAAAAACTTAATAGTTTCTTCTTCTAAATCCACATCACAATAATCTTTATAAAGAACACTTTGTGCCCATTTTATTCCTATTATTCTGTTTACAGATGAAGGTCTATCTATCCAGTTAAATGGTTTTTGAGGTATTAAAAATACATTTTCATTTTTCACAGCATCGACTTGTTTCCATACAGGATCATCAAATGAATTTGATTCTGCAAGAATGAATTGAGGATTCCAGTTTACTACTTGTTCTAATGAAACACCTGTTTTACCATGATTATCTTTGATTTCAAAATTTGCTACATTTTTTGCCCCAACTAAGTCTATTAATTGAGCATGAAGTGAGCCTACTGGATCTGTTTGAAGACCTTTTTCACCTTGAGCATAGTAAACTGTAACTTTTTCATCTTCAGGTATACTATTTGCTATTTGTTTTGCCGACTTGATTGTTTCATCGCAATAATTAGCAAGTTTACTTGCTTGTTCTTCACATCCCAAAAGTTTACCTACTTTTATATAGCTCTCAGCTGTTTTTTCTAAAGATCCATCAATTAAGATAATAGGAATTCCAGATTGTTTTTGAAATTTTTCTACAACCGAAATACTTTGTTCATTAATATCACCCATTGATAAAATCAAGTCTGGATTTAACTTCATTATTTCTTCAATATTGGCAGAATCTTTACCTTGTAAGCTACCTGCATTTGGAAGTTCTTTTAATTTTTCATTTACAAATTCGCTATTCTCAATAGAAACCCTGTTATCCCAAGTTGCAAGTTTATCAACATCAAGAGTATATAAAAATATTGCACCAAGAGAACTTGTACAGTATACTTTTTCAATTTTAGAAGGTATTTCTATTTCTCTATTCGCATCATCTACAAATGTTACAGTTTCTTTTTTTGAGTCTTCAGAAACTTGTTTTTCTTGACTACTAGCACATCCTACTAAATTAATCATTAACATCATGCATATCAAGAATACATATAATTTTTTCATTTCTTTTTCCCCCTCATAATATCTATATTTTAGGAATACAAATTCTATTGTTATCTTCCGTTCTATGTATATCAACACTTATATTGTAAATACTATTTAAAGATTGACTAGTTATAAGTTGTTTAGGTTTTCCAAATAAAAATCCGTTATTCTTGTCTAAAATCATTACTTGATCTGCATATAATAAAGCATGATTTGGATCATGGGTTGAAAAAATTATAATTTTACCCTCTTGACTTAATCTTTTCAAAAGATGCATCAATCTTATTTGATTTCCATAATCAAGACTCGAACTCGGCTCATCCATTACAAGAATTTTAGATTGTTGTGCAAGTGATCTAGCTATTAATACTAATTGTTTTTGTCCTCCACTTAACTTCGTATAATCTTCATTTGCAAGATGGAGTATATTAATTTGCTTTAATGCTTCAAGCGCCACAGCTTTATCTTGCTTGGTAGGTGATGCAAAATTTCCTATATAAGCTGCTCTACCCATCAATACCACATCTATTACTTCAAAAGAAAAAGGTGGATTATGAGCTTGTGGAACGTAAGCCATTTTGCTATACGTTTCTCTTATCGGAATATCTGATAATTTTTGTGAATCTATGCAAATTTCGCCTGTGATAGGTCTTAGTATACCCAATATTGTTTTCAAAAAAGTTGTTTTTCCAACCCCATTGGCACCCAAAAGGCAAATTAACTGATTCGTTTTTATTTCAAAATTTACATTTTCCCAAATAGGTTTATTTTCATATCCAAAACTCAGATTGCAAACTTTAAACATTAACCCCACCCTTTTCTGCCTTTTATTAATAGGTATGCAAAAAATGGTATTCCAAAAAGAGATGTTATTATTCCAAGTGGTATTTCAAAAGCTACCGCAGATCTGGCTATATCATCAACTATCAATAAATAAACCCCACCTATCATTATACTAAAAGGTATCACAAGTTTATAATTGCTTCCAACCATTATTCTTACCATATGTGGAACTACTAATCCAACCCAACCTATAACACCCGCAAAAGATACAACACAAGAGCTTAAAAGTGTAGAACATATTATTATAATACGTCTTAAAAGCTTTGTATTTACTCCAAGAGCTATTGCTTCTTCTTCAGACAAAGCAAGTATATTTATTTTCCATCTTAACAATATCAAAGGAATCATTGCCAGCGTTAATATAGATCCAAGCGGAATCAAATCATTCAAGCTAATATTTCCTAATCCACCCATAAGCCAAAATGTTATTGCTGGCAACTTTTCATAAGGATCACAAACATACTTTATTAATGATATAAGAGCTGAAAACAAACCTTGAACCAACATTCCCGATAATACTAAGCTTAAGCTAGGATCATGCCTTGGAATATTTCGACTCATCATAAGCGTCATAAAAACAGCCAATAGTCCAAAGCAAAAAGCTGTTAATTGTATATATTGTATTTTAAAAGAAAATAAAATAGCTAGTCCAACTCCAAAGCTTGCTCCAGAAGCTGCTCCAAGTATGTTTGGAGATACTAGAGGATTTTTAAATATTCCTTGAAAACAAGCACCACTACAAGCAAGTGCCGATCCTATAAGAAATGCCGCCAAAACTCTTGGCAACCTAAGCTGCAAAAATACACTCATAGCCTTAATGTCATTATTCAAAATATCATTGATTGATATAGGATATCTTCCTATTCCCAATGAAAAAATAATACTTACAAAAATTATAACAATAGTTATATAAATATACTTATATTTCATTGCATTCAAACCTTCTTATATGCTTCAATATTTGATTTGGAATATCATCTCTATTTTCTAAAGTTAGTTCCAAAACAAGTACATCATCTCTTGATTTTATATAGTTTATAAATTCGCCATTAAACTTTTTTAAAACTCCGATTACTATATTGGAACTATTTAGTGAATCTATCACACTTTGCTTAAATTTTGGTGCGTTTTCTTCTAAAAATCCTATTTCATCCATAATTATTATATTTTCACTAGATATAGCTTTTTTTAGAATTTCACATCCATGATTTTCAAATCCTTCAATATTAGCTACTGGTTTTGAATTTGACTTTGAGTAAGCTATCAAACAATTATATGATGTATTCTCAATATCACATATATAAAATTCTTTACTATCTGTCATGAACTTTTTTCCTACTTCAAAACCTGAGACTTGTTTGTCTATTAAACCAATAGTTTTTTTAAGTGCTGTGGTTTTTCCATAACCTCTAGGCGCTGTTATAAATATGTTTTTCATACCTACTCCTTAGTACTCTATATTTTTAATATCTTTCATATGATTTAAACTTCCGTTATTCTTTACTAAAGCTATTTCACTTAAAATTCCAAGAGCTATTTCTTCAGGTTTTTCTGATGCTATATCAATTCCTATAGGTGCATATACTTTTTTGATTTTATCACGTGAAATTCCTTTTTCTATCAAACCTTTTAGTATATGAGATACTTTTCCCTTACTTCCTATCATTCCTATATAGCTAGCATCTGAGTTTATTACACTTTCAAGAACCAAAGTATCATTCTTATGATTACTTCCGACTATAACAATATAAGTATTTTTATTGATGCTATATTGTTTTAAAACTTCGTCAGCTTTTCCCACTATCAACTCATTCGCATAACAGAAATTTTCTTTATTTAAAAGTTCTTCACGCTCATCTATTACTACAGTATGAAGATTTATCATGCTTGAGAGCTTGTGAAGATGTAGCGCTATATGACCTGCTCCTGCTATTATTAATTTGTGACTTGGAACAAAAATCTTAATGAAACCTTTAATTTCACCTCCACATCCCGTATCTAGCTCACCTTTATCATCAACCTTATATGTAAACTCTGCATTCTCACATTTTTCTATGTACTCTAATGATTTTTTGATAACTTCATATTCAAGTTTTCCACCACCTATAGTTCCATAAGTAGAACCATCTTCAAATATAGCCATAAAAGCTCCTTTTTTACCAGGTGTTGAACCACAAATACTGGTTAATGTAGTCATAGCGACTTTTTCTCCAAGTTCTATTTTTTCATAAATTTTTTTAAGTATTAATTTTTCCATATTAAAACCAACCTTTTTTATGATTTTGTAATTCTACCATAAAACTATCATATTATTGTTAAATATTCAAGTTATTGTAAAATATTTAAAAATTAATGTGTCAATTTACCAATACATCATAAAAAAACGTTAAGCCTTTAGATCTGAAGAGATCTAAAGGCTTAACGTTTTAATTAACTTATTTATTATTAATTGTAATTACACCAGTTTCATCCATAGATGCATCAACTTTTAAAATATCAGATACAAATTTAAATGGTACATAAGTTGTAGAATCTTTGATTTCCGGAGCTGCTCCTAATGATCTTGAAGCCATCTTTGCGAAGAAATAATTATCTTCACCAGGCTTAACACTTGTATACTGAGCTCCTTTTTTTATTTCTATTGATCTATTATCTTCATTCCATTTAACTTCGTATCCTAATTTTTCACAAACAACTCTTAATGGTACCATAATAGTTGCATCTTCTTTTTGGTACACATTAGCTTTAATTCCTTCATTATTTACAACAAGTGCAAAGTTAAATCCTCCAATAGAATCTTGTGGGATTTCTATTTTAAATTCAGGATTTCCTGTAGATCCAGGGGCTATTTCATATTTATCAAATACTATTACTACATTACCATTTTCATAATAGAATTTTTGGTTATCTGAAATACCTTTAAATCCATTTTCTTCATCAAAGTACTTATCTTTATTTTGCTCTATTTGTGCTTTTATTTCCTCATCTATTATTTCTTTGTATTTTTCTCCAAGTAAGTCTCTAATGCTTACTTCCTCTGCTTTGTCTTTATTTGAAATATTATAAAAATCTATTTGTGGGTTTCCAGTTCCACCATTATTAAAAGCTTTTATAACTTCTAATGAAACTATTGAATTATCTATTCCTGAATTATCTTTTAATTTAAATTCTACTGTGACAGTATTAGGTCTTACTTCCCAACCATTTTTCTTACAATCTTCAGCAAACTCTTTAGATTCTTTCTCAGCTTCATTTATGTATGTCATAGCTTCTTTCATTATAGTTTCATTTAAATCAAGTTGATATGCCTTATCTTTTAATCCTTGTAATTGAGGTATTCTAGCATTTACAATTAAGTATTCACTTTCTGTTTTTATTTCTTTAACATCAACTTTAAAAGTTTGAGCACTAATTGGAACAGCTACTGCTTCATCTTTTGCAAGCATTATTCTTGGTTGTGTAGTATCTAATTTTGAATAATCCATATTGGGATCATACATTGCATAAGAAGCTGTAATTCCTCCCAATAATATACAACTAGTTAATCCTAACGTAACAATCTTTTTCATTTTCATAATTAAACGCCTCCTAAATTTTGATTATATACTTATTAGACGTTTGATATCTATAAAAAGTTTATTATTTTTAATAAAATTTAATATTATACAATAAAAAAATTTAAAATGAGTTATTATATATAGTGAATTGTTAAATATAGGCATTTATCCATAAATTGTTAAGAGCTTAACTAAAAATTATAAGGAGGTTAATTCATATGTCAAAACAATTAAAAGCGGATATATCATTATTGGTTGTAACATTATCTTGGGGATCATCTTTTATACTTACTAAAAATTCTCTCGGCACACTAGAAACATTCAATTTTCTTGCTATAAGATTTTTGATAGCATTTACAATTTCTTCTTTAATATTTTATAAAAATATGAATAAAATTGACAAAGATACTTTAAAATACGGAATAATTATAGGAATTATACTATTTAGTGGATTTGCTCTTCAAACATTAGGTCTTAATTATACTACTGCTTCAAAGTCAGCATTTATAACTGGTTTTTCAGTAGTTTTAGTTCCTTTGCTTTCATCAATTTTACTAAAGCAATCACCTCAAAAGAAGGCTGTTGTTGGAGCTTTTTTTGCACTTATAGGCCTAGCTCTATTATCTTTGAATGGAAAATTAATGCTCAACATAGGAGATTTTTATACTTTAACAGGTTCTTTTGCTTATGCTATGCATATTGTTATTGTAGGTAAATATACAGTTAAAGTTGATTCTATAACTTTAGCTATAATACAAATAGGCACCGTGGCAATTTTAAGTTTATTTACATCTTTTACAGTAGAAACTCCTATTATTCCTTCAGGTGAATTTGTATGGATTAATATTTTTATTCTAAGTATTGTATGTACCTCAGGAGCTTTTATTATTCAAAATGCAGCACAAAAATATACAACTCCTACTCATACAGCATTGATTTACACAAGTGAACCCGTTTTTGCAGCAATATTTGGTTATTTCATGGCGGGAGAAATTTTAAGCTCAAAAGGAATTTTAGGAGCTATTTTAATATTATTTGGAATGTTAGTAGCTGAAGTAGATTTCAAATCATTGTTTAACAAAAAAGATTTAGACAATAAAAATAAAGATGTGAAAGATAGTTTAATGGAATAAATATATCCACACCTTCATTTCCATTATTTTAAATATAATTTCATCATATTATTTTTTCACCCTTTATTTTAGCTTAACATAACTTTACAATCTTTAATTGTTTTTACAAATAAATATATTCATTCAAATATTAATTTCTTATAAAATATGATGTATTGAAGAGACTGAAAATATTCACAAAAGAATAAGCCCTCTATAGTAGTTTCATAACTACTATAGAGGGCTTATTCAAGTGTATAAACACCTTATTATTATTTTTTAGGAATAACTATTGCTTTTCCTTCTTTTCTCCACTGTGCAAATTCAGCAACAGCAGTGAAAAGTGCATCTGTTGAAGAGTTAAGTGCAGTTTCACAAGAATCTTGAATAACTCCTATAACAAAACCTACACCAACTACTTGCATTGCTACATCATTTGGAATACCAAATAAACTACATGCAAGAGGAATTAATAATAATGAACCACCAGCTACTCCAGAAGCTCCACAAGCACTTACAGCTGAAAGTATGCTTAGGATTAATGCTGTACCCATATCTACCTTAATACCTAAAGTATTAACTGCTGCAAGTGTTAATACAGATATTGTAATCGCTGCACCAGCCATATTTATAGTAGCACCAAGCGGAATTGATACTGAGTAAGTATCCTTATCTAATTTTAACTCTTCACACAAGTTCATATTTACTGGAATATTCGCAGCTGAACTACGTGTAAAGAATGCTGTAACACCACTGTCTTTTAAACATTTTAATACAAGTGGATATGGATTTTGACGAATAGCAACAAATGTAATAAGTGGATTTACAACAAATGCCATAAATAACATACATCCAACTAATACAGCAAGTAACTGTGCGTAGTCACCTAAAGATCCAATACCATTTGTAGCAATTGTATCAAATACTAGACCCATAATACCAAGCGGTGCAAAGTTTATTACCCATCTTACTACTTGAGCTAAAGCATCTGCAAAATTACTAATCATTGTTTTTGTAGTATCAGGCGCATTTTTTAATGCAAGACCAAGAAGTAATGCCCAAGCTAAAATACCAATGTAATTAGCATTAGAAAGTGCTGTTATAGGATTAGAAACTATATTCATAAGTAATGCTTTTAATACCTCAGAAACTCCTCCTGGAGGCGATACATTTTCAACACCTGCTCCAAGTGTTAACGTTACTGGGAACATAAAACTTGCTACAACAGCAACAAGTCCAGCTACAAATGTTCCAAAAAGATAAAGAACGATGATTGATTTCATATTAGTTTTCTGACCGCTCTTATGTTGAGAAATAGCAGCCATTACTAAGAAAAATACCAATATAGGTGCAACCGATTTTAATCCACCTACGAATAATGATCCAAAAATAGAAATTGGTTGTGCTGCTTCAGGAGCTATAATAGCTAAAATAATTCCAACAATTAAGCCTATAATGATTCGCTTAACTAAACTCATTTTATTCCATTGATTTAACAAGTTTGTCATTATGATTCCCTCCCATGACTGTATTAAAATATGTTAGTCATAAATTAAGAATGTATTCAACTTAAATAAAAATTTTTATAATGCCAGTAAAGGTTTTCCCTTTTCATTGGATCGAATACTTCTAAAATTCTGACTACACTGACATCTTACCACAATTCAGACTTCATTACAAGAAAGCTTAATCATTTTTCTATATTTTTGGTATTGTCAGAATAGTCCAAATTATCCTTATTATAGTTTTTATACACTTAATACTCATAATATAAAATTTATATATAATATTAATTTTTTTACCCATTGAATACCTTTAAATTCAAGCATTTCAAACAATATTTCTTCATCTATTATAATAAATTTTCAGCCCATTTTAATTTAGATTATATCCTTGTAATAATCTCATTTTTTCTTCCATTTCATAATTTCACTATTTTGTGTATATCTTATATACAAAATGTATGTTTTCGAATCACTCAGCACTTATCTAATATCATAAATATTTCTAAATTTTCCAACAAATAAATCAATTCTTTAATTAAATTTATTAGATCAATCACTACTAATATTTAGATTGTATCCTTATTAAAAGTAATTTATACTATTTTTATAAATATCATTTGTATACTAAAATACCCCAGAAAAATTTTTTCTAGGGTATTTTAATATTATCCAACAATATAAAGATACATATCTAAACTAATATCTACTGATTTTTCTATAATTCTCACAAAATTAGTATAATGATTATATTCTACAAATTCTTTTAATTGGTTTACTAAATCCTTTTTATCTTTACTTAAGAGTTTGGTTATACTCTCATATCCTCCTTGATTCATTTTATTAAGATAAAATACATTTTCCTCAATTATATGATAAAAAAGCAAACATCACAGCAGAAAAACATATATTTCCCGAGAAATAACTGTTATATAAAAAACTTATACAAATTAATTTATTATAAAAACTCATTTTTTTAGTTTTAACGTATTTTCAAGACTTTATGTGAATTAAATACTTTTATTCAAGCTAAAAAAATGAGAGTACTTTGTTTGAGTCCACTGAAAAACTTATTGTTTTCCAATGAACTTAAACAAATATAAAAAAAGATGGCTCAAATTTGTTCTTTGAATTTTTGAGTCATCTTTTTCTATGGAATAAATCCTTTTTCAACCCTGTTTTTTAACCTAATATTTTCTATATCAAAATAATATGTAATAGTTTGATTTGCAGCCACATCTTTTTTTCCCTGTTTAGCTTTTCTTATAGCCATATGCCCTGCCTTACAAACATACATTCCAGCATCTTTATTAAATTCAAATTCATCTTCCTTTTTTCTGAAACCCTGTGTAACAGAAGGGTTTAATTTCGCTACTAATTTAAGTTCATTTGTATTTGCATATTCTATATTTCCTTTTTCTGAATATGCTGAATCTCCAATTACATTTTTAACTTCAATACCCGCTTGCATACTCTTATGAATTAGAGATTTTAATTGTTTTCCATCATTCTTTTCACCTGTCGTAATTGTTGCTGCAGTAATAATTCTTTCTTCACTCATCGCAATATGTGTTTTATAACCAAAAAATGAAGAATCCACAGTTTTATGACCAATTTTTGCGTCTTCATCTTCCGATATTCGTAAGTGCTCTATATCATCTTCTAAGGTCTCTTTCAAAAGATTCAATTTTTCTTTAACTTTAGGATAGTTTGATATATAATCTTCTTTTTCTATAACATCAATAAGTTTTTGGCAATATTCTATTTCATCTTCTAAAATATTTGTTGTTGTTTTAGTTGGAAATTTCGATTTAATACTTTCATCTATTGTATATACTGATTTTCTCAGTTTTTTAGATCTATCCATTAAAATTTCTTTAGGCGATTTTTGATTATAACGTGCTTTAGTATGAGTAGCATCTACAATTATAGAGTTACTCTTTATAATACCTTTTTCTATATAAATTTCAACAGTTTTATTTATAAGCATATCTAAAAGATTCATATCTTTTAAGCGTAGCTTTCTGAATTTAGTCAATGAACTAGGGTTAATAACTGCTTCTTCTGGGGTCATATCTAAAAAATATTTAAATGACATATCATACCTAGAACGCTCTATAACATCTACATCTGATATATCAAATATAATTTTTAACAACAAATATTTAAACATCCTAATCGGATCAATCGCTACGCCACCATTATCAATACAATATTTTGAAGTTAGCTCATCATATCTAAATGAAAAATCTATCATTTCTTTTATTTTTCTTAGAAAATTATCTTTAGGAACTACTAAATCATATATAGTATCATATTTACTAGATACATATTCTTGTTTTACTAATATAAAAATCACCTTCTTTAATTTTTTATATTAGAATTATGTACAATAAAAAGGTATAACATTCATACATTGAAGTGAACGCTATACCTTTTTAAAATAAGAACACTTTTTCAGTAGCCTCGCAATAGCTAACCTATTAATTATTTAAAAGACTCTTTATTTCTTTTTCTATTCTATCTATCTCTCTTTCAGGATTAGCCCACCAATTTCTACTCCATATTCTAGAAATACTCCATCCTCTGTCTTCTAAAAATCTTTGTCTATAAATATCCCTTTCTTTTGCCGATTTTGCACTATGATACATTGCTCCATCACATTCTACTCCTAAAATAAAATGTGTTGAATCAGTTGGATTTATAATCGCTAAATCTATTTTATAATCTGAACATCCAACCTGTGTTCTAACATCATATCCTCTTTCAACTAATTTATTGTACACTTGTGATTCAAAAGGACTATCAAATGCTAACTGTTGACTTGAATTTTGCTCTCTTAATGATGGATTAACTTCTTTTAATATTTCTTTTGCTAATTCATAGTCTTTATTTGAGATAGCATAAGAATATCTAAGAAATTGCTTAAATATACTTGGACCTATATTTTTTGATTGACCTACTTGCAAATGATTTGGATTAAAACTACACACTACTATAATTTTTTCTTTTGCTCTTGTGATTGCTACATTTAATCTATTTTCCCCACCTAATCTATTAAGAGTTCCAAAGTTTACAGATAATTTTCCCTGTGTATTTTTTCCGTATCCTACTGAGAAAATAACAATATCACTTTCATCGCCTTGAACATTTTCAATATTTTTTACTAAATGTTCTTCAAAATCTTCTTCACTTTTTATATTTTGATATAATCCTTTAAATTCTATATCTTCTTCATATTCTTTAATTTTTCTTTTTATAAGTTCTTGTTGCTTTTGATTAAAAGTAATTATTTTTATGGTTTTATCAGTATAATTTTCTAAAGTTTGTTTTAATATATCACATACTTTTATTGCTTCTTTTAAATTAGATTCATTTTCCCATATACCATTAGCATTTATCCATTCAATTGCAGGAGGGTCTGCATAAGGCATTACATTTGGTGCAATTTGAACTTTTCCCTCATAAAAAGCATGATTTGAAAAATTTATTAACTCTTCATATTTAGATCTATAATGCCACTGCAATAACCTACATGAAAAATATTTTTCACTTAAACTCAATAAACTTTCATATTCATTTAACTGCTCCTCATTTTCATCATCTAAATCTAAACTGGCTTTAAAAAGATTAGATGGAGGCAACTGTTTGTCATCTCCTGCTACAATAACTTTTTTTCCTCTGTATAGTGAAGGTATTCCATTTTCAATAGTACATTGTGATGCTTCATCAAATATTACTAAATCAAATAATCCATTTATTAAAGGGCATATAGCAGATACAGTTTCAGGTGATACAAGCCATACAGGAATTATATCTAAAAGACCTTTATCATAATATTTATCCATTAGCTTTCTGATTGACCATACTTTTTTCTTTTTGCTTGCTTCATGTAAAATATCTTTATATTCTTTCAAATTATTATTTTTAAAACTTGTAATTTTTTCTTTTAATTTATTTTGTATATATTTAGGTATAACCTCTTGCTTTCTTAATATTAATTTTTTATATTCTTCAAGCATTTCATTATAAGTATCTGTACTTATATCTTTTATTTCTGGACATGATTTTTCTGCAATGTCTATCCATTTAGTATAAAAAGATTTTTTGAGTGTATCACTCCATACATTCCCTAAATCATCATAAATAATATTTTCTTCGCATAAAATATCAAATATCTTCTTTTCTTTATTATCTAACTTACTAATCAAACTATCCATCTCTACTAATGAGTTAAAATCTCTTTCTAAATTGTAATTTAAATTTTTTAATGTTTCTAAAGCAGCATCTTTATCTACCGTAAAATTCAGTAGTTCTTTTATATCATTATTATTTAAAAATCTATCAAAGCTTTTTATTCTATTATTTATACTATTAACTTTTAAATTATAATTATTAATTTGAGTTAATTGATTATAAATATTATCCCACTGTGTAGTAGAACCTATGTCTAATTCTTTTATTAAGTTCTTTCCTCCTTTTAATAGCCATAACCATAACCCTATTTTACTTAATATATTTCTTCTGTTATTATACTTTTCAAGCTTTATTAAACCAGCTTCTATAACTTTGTGGTATCTGAAATATTTATGTAAGTCAATATCATCTTTTATATTAAATACGTTTTCCATTTCCTCTATAGTTTTATTTATAGCTTGCATAATTACAGCTAAATCTGTATTATTCATATCTTTAAAGCTTTTTCTATTTTTTAAAAGATACTTTTCATGTCCAAATTTACTATGATAATTACCTAATCTATTTACAAGACTTATTATTTTATCTAGTCTTTGTTTATTTATTCTATATGGTAAATCATAAAAATTCATAATTTTTTCATTTCCTGAAAAGAGCTTGGACTCACTATATAATTTATAAAGTGATAAACCACAATCTTGTACGTTCCAAAGTCCTCTTGCTATTTTATTAAAATATGCTGTTTTAGTTTGTATATTATTACAAAGTTCATTATAATTTTCAATTTCACTTTCAATTGATTCTAAATTCTTCTCTTCAAGAAGTGATTTTATTTTTTTATATAAATCCTTTTTATCTTCATTAGTATTATGAACTAAAGCAACTTGATCTGATAAATTATGTTTTTTCAATCTATCATATACTACATCTAATGCAGCTCTTTTTTGACATACTACTAATACTTTATAATCTCTTGGCATGGCGTTACTAATAAGATTTGTAATTACTTGAGATTTTCCTGTACCAGGTGGGCCTTGAAGTACTAATCCTTTAATTTTATCTAAATTTAAAATAACTTCTTCCTGAGAAGCATCTGAATCAGTTATATTAAAAAGTTCTTTTTCAGGAAATTTGTCTATTTCTATTTTCTCTATATTATCCCAAACTCCCTCATCATCTATATTTTCTTCATTTTTAAATATATTATCTAAAAGACTATGTTCATTATTTTTAGATATTTTATCTATAATTTCATCATAATCTTTGTATATCGAAGTGCTTCCTTGTGGGAAATGTCCTAATATAAGATTACGTTTTATTTTTAATGTACCTATATTAATATTCGGTATATTTTTAGCACAATACTCTGGAATACAAGATATATCTTCATCTTCGTATACACATTCTATTCCATACTTATTTAATACTTCACAAATCCAAGTTTCTAGATTTTCTTTTGGAAATTCAATTACTTCTTCATATATTTGATTATCAATTATTCCTTCGTTATATTTTTGAAGTGCTAATAGAAGTGCCTTATTTATTTTACATTCTTCATTGTCTTCCACTTCCAAATACCACCCTGATTTTAATCCATTATTCTTACAAAGCTTTACTGGAAATAAAAATATAGGTGCTTGTATAAAATTGTTGTTCTTTAGTCTTCCTGTTAAAAATGGATATCCAATATATAAGTCATACGTTCCTTTTTCTTTTTCTTCTAGCGTAATGTTTTTATAAAGAGAAGACAGCTTATGTGAATTTATTTGTGCATCAGCAGTTTTATCATTTATCAATTCTATTTTAGAAGATTCTTTTAATAGTTTTTGTAATACTTCCTCACATTTAGATACTTTATTATCGTTATCTTGTTTTTTATTTATATTAGTCAAATCAAAATTCCATTTATCACTAAGTTTTATAAGTCTTAAAGATCTATTCTTATTACTTAAATCACTTAAGTTATCTCTTAAAAGAGTTAATTTTTCCTTCACTACAATATACCTCCTATAAAACTTCTATTTTTAGTATGAGCTTATTGTTCCATATTATGCATTTACTTGCTCTAGGCATATTGCAGATATATATTCTTTTTTTTATATCTTCTATATGGTTAACATAAATATTTTTATACTTTCATAGAAATTAGAATAGATAGAGATTTTAAAAAGGAGATGAAAAAATGAGTTTTAAGTATATGCCTGTATTAAGGTCTAGAGAAAATGAAAAGAGAGCATTTAAAAATTTTTTTGATAATAAAATTTTCTCAAGTAATACAATTATTCCATTAATCGAAATTATTCAATATTCACCTAATAGAAAAAACACTACTGATTCTAAACTACCGGAAGAGATTTTTGAAGAAAGTTATGTAAATGAGTTTAAAAATTATGATTTTCCCATAATTGTAGATATTCCTATGTATATTGACTTAAACTCCAATATAAAGCAGAAATATAAAGATTTTTTATCCGAAATGTTATCTAATTCCAATAAAAAAACACCTTCTAAAAGACTAATTTATTTTAATAAACTATCTAAATTAAAAAATATTATTCCTGTTGTTTCATATAATCCAAATGCTCCATATCCATTAAAAACTATTTCTACCCAAGAAAAATATTTAAGAACTAACTTTAATAAAATAGCATTTAGAGTGTTTGTAAATATTAATACTATTACACATATATTAAATGAAGTAGAGCAATCTATCACTTCAGAGGATATTTTGATATTAGATTTGCAGGATGACGATTATAAAGAAACAAAATTTAACACTTTATTTCAAAAAATAGAAGATATAAAAACATCAAAAAAATGTAAAACAATTATATTAAATACACCTATAACAGAAGATATCATCAAAAAAAATAAAAATGTACAGAATGATTGCCCTATTAATGCAATAGACAATTCTATAGTATTCAGCTATAAAAGTTTTGGATTTGACGCCTTTGGAGATTATGCAGGTATAAAAAAATATTTAGGTCCTGATAATAACGGTAACAACTACAACCCTCCCGTAACTTACAATATATTTTACGCTTATCATCAAAATAAATATATTAAATTCAAATCACAAACAATAAATGCAAGTAAACCAGTTGTTGCTCCTTCAATCACTAAATCTAAATGTTGGAATATGTATGGTCACACCCACCATAAAAACTGTCCTGGATGTATAGAAATTAATAATAAATCTATTGATACAAGTAAGCCTGGTAACTGGGGTACTTGGCAAGCTATAAATATTCAACATTATATTTATACAATGAATGACTTTTTATAAATATTTAAAGGTAGCACAAAGTGCTACCTAATCTTTTGTTAACTCTAAACCTCTTTTATACTTTGAATCTACAGCTACTTTTAAGTCACATAGTTGTTCTTCAATATAATCACATAATAATTTAAGGTTTATTTTATGTAAATAATCTGATTTCAACTCTATTTCAAGTTGATATTCATGTTCTTCTTTTTTATTTGAGTTTAGATATACCACATCATCAAATGCCATTTCAAATTTAAGGTCACCTTTTAAAATATAAAATTTTTTACGTTTATTTATAACAGTTAAAATATTGTTAATCTGATCGTAAAAATTTACATTTTTAAATTCTGGTATGTATTTCACAATAAACTCCTTATAATCTTCTAACTTATTACTCCAAATAGGGATCTCATGTTCAAAGCGTTCATTTTTAACTATATTTTTTTTATTAAAACAATTGATTGTAGGGGTTTTAATAGTTAAATAATATTTACCACTTTTTTCTCTTATCCTTAAAGATCTATTTGTTTTTAATAGTACTTTATCTTTTGTATCATAATAATAATCTATTTGTTTTTCCAAGCTATTTTCTTCTATTTCATAATTTTTATATTTGTATAAACTTTCAATTATTTTCTCAAATAATTTATATTCTCTAAAATAATATTTTTTTTCAATTTCTATATGTGTTCTACTATTATACCTATTTATTAATTCTTTTATTTCTTTAATTAATAAGTCTATATTTTCAAAAGAGTTAATATGTTTTAACATATCATAATTAATAAACATCATGTTTTGAATTTCATTTATTTCTTTAGTTATTATTTTTGAAATCTGCGATAAATCTCTTAATGTACCTTCACTAGTTTGTATTAAAATATTATCAATATTAAAATTATAAATTTTATGATCTACATCTAATTCTAGCCAAAAATATTCATTTTTTAGATTTTCTATATAATATTTATTTTTATTTAATATATTAATAAGTTCATTTTTAAACTCATATATGTTTTCTTTTGTATCGTTTATTACTTCTACTTTATTATATTTCATTCTATTTATTAAACAAGAACATAATTGTGATAGTATATTATCATCTGAATCTTTCCAAATATTAAATAGTCCCATCAATATATAATCATCCAACGAAATGTATTCTTCTATTGTAATATCATTTCCCTCAAAAAATGAAATAAGAGCTGTTGGAATAAATATATTTGTAAATTTTTTCGTATCATACAGTTCTTTAGCTCTACATAATATTTTTTTTATTAGTAATTCCATTTCACATTTAAATTTATTGTAATACACTTCTTTATACATTTGATGTCTGCCTATTAGATATTGTTCAATATCTGATAAATACTTTTCAAGTATGCATATGTAATAATTGTCTTCATATATAGTTATAGTCATTGAACTAATAATTCGAGATATATCAATTGTTCCATACTTTACACCTGTATTTAGAGAATCTCTCAAAAGATAATCCATTCTATCTGCATCAAGTTGACTACTTATTAAAGTAGATAAAATAAAATTCAAATCTATTTTTTTTACATTTTTTAAATTAAATCCATTTTCTTCAATTGTTCTTTGTTTATCAATTAAATTTGCCACTTCTTGCGGAAAAGTACTACCAAAATTTCTAACTAATACCTTGTTAACATTACTATTTTTATCAGTAATTATTCTAATAGTCCAATCTTCGTGCTTTAAATTTTTATTATTAATAAGAAATATATCTTCAAAAGCATGAGAAAATGGGCCATGCCCAATATCATGTAATAATGCAGCTGCTAAAGCTATATCTCTATCTCTATCAGTAATATTTATTTCATCTATATTTATTTTTCTAAATATATTTTGAAAATGTAATATAATTTCATTCATAATATGGTATGCCCCTATTGAATGAGAAAATCTAGTATGTTCTGCTCCTGGAAATATTAAATTAGCAACTGCAAGTTGTTTTATTCTTCTTAACCTTTGAAATTCAGGAGTATCTATTATATCTAAAAATTTATTTGGAATAAAAATATCCCCATGTAAAGAATCTCTAATTATTTTTTCATTAAAATTACGCACATATTGTTTCACATAATCATCTCCTAATTTCCAAATAAATAATATAAAAATAGCTACTAATCAATGAATTTATAGTAGCTATTTTTTATATTTTTTTCTACTATTAATAGAGTTTATTGTATTCACTCTTCGCAAAATTGTCTGTCATTCCAGCTATATAATCACAAATTGAAGACAAATAAACGTAATTATTTTCAATGAGACATTTTAAGAATTCCTCATGTTCAGAATTCAATTTACTATTACATTTATTAATCATGCTAATTTTTTCTTCATTTAAAGCATCTTTAACAAAGAAATTTTCATTTGTAGCAAAACATTGTGGACAAATTAATTTATTAAAATTCAAATTTAATTTTAATATATCAATTAATATATTAAGCTCTTCCCTTGAACTACTTTTAAATTTAATTTCACTAATAGAAATTGCTTTATCTTTTGGCTTTATTTTTATATCATAATATTTTTCACAATTTTTCTTTATTCTTTCTTGCATTCTCTCTAATACATATGTTGGCATCTGTCTAGGATTAGTATGGTACGCCTTGAATAATTGTCTAATTATATATATTGCTTTTCCATCAAATCTATTAACTTCAAAAGAGTTAACAATTCTATTACTAATGTATTTATCTACTTTATCATTAAATTCTTCAGCTATATCAGAAAATGAAATTATTTTTTTCTTAAAAATATATTCATTACGCTCTTCATTTTTAAAATCATCTTTTTCTATATTATTTAATATAAATCTCGAATGATTTGTTGCATCTAAAATAAAGTAATCAATAATATCTCTAACCAGATTTATTTTCATATATAATATTTCTTCCTCTGATATATTTTCTTCAACTTCAATATTTTTTTCAACTTCAATATTTTCTTCTTTTTTGTCTAATTTTATCAATTTTTCTTTAAGCTTTTCTATTAGTTTTGTATCTAATTCAAGCTTTTCAATTAATTTATATTCCAATTCTTCTTTTATAAATTTTTCATACTTCTTTTTTAATTTTTCTGCCTTTTTATTTATATTTTCTGCCTTTTTATTTATATTTTCTATATCTATTTCCTTATCAAACTTTTCACCTTTTAATTTTGTTACAATATTATTATATTCTTCAATTTTTTTATCAGCAGCATTTTTTATAAACTTTATAACTTCTTCATATGATAAATTCAAACTAGAATCTCTTAATCCATCATCTAAATCGTGTTGTCTTTGTGCTATCTCATCTGCTAAAGCAACAATTTGCCCTTCAAGTGTCACTGAATCTCTTTCATCTAAATATAATAAATTTCTAAATTTTTTATTTAATAACTTTTCAAATTCTTTATTTCCTTCAAAATCTATAAATCTATCTATATTCCAACATTTATTACAATCGATACACTCTTCTTTTTTATGACGTTTTACTTTAGTATGCTTAAGAATACCCTCCAATACTTGCCAAGTTAAATTTAGCCCCTTTACATTTTCATATTTCTTTTCAATTTGATCTAAAATTCTCAAACTATTAAAGTTATGCTTAAATCCACCAAAATCTATTTTATAATTAAGTTTTTTACTTAAATCATCTTCTCCAGACATAATTTTATCTAACGTTCTTTCACCTTGATGTCCAAAAGGTGTATGACCTAAATCATGTCCTAAGGATATTGCTTCAACTAAAACTTCATTTAATCCTAAATTTATTGCTAAACTTCTTCCAATCTGAGATACTTCTAAACTATGAGTTAATCTTGTCCTAAAATGATCACCCTTTTCATGTGAATATATTTGTGCTTTATGTTCTAATCTTCTAAATGCTTTACAAAATAATATTCTATCTCTATCCCTAGAAAACTCAGTTCTAGTTGTTTTTATTTTTTCTTTCATTTCATCATCTAAAATACCTTTATTTGTATCTATTCCTTCATACTTTCTATTAGTGTTATCATCTGATTTATTTTCACCTTGCATAAACGTATCGTTTAATTGCTTTACATCTTCCATCTATTATCCCCCTTGATATTTGATAAATTGTTCTATAACATGTCTTATTATAAATATTACTATAAATTAGAAACCACAAAGTATCTTACCAAGAGTTTAACAAATTTTTATATTTATTTCAACAAAATTACATTTTACTAAATTCTAACCAATTTCATGAGTTTAAAGCTATCTATAAGAATAGACTAGGAATTATACTTTTAATATTTTCTAATATTTCTGTGTATTTTCTGATAAATTTAAAAAGCTAATCTCTTTTACAAAAAATTAGCTTTTTGATACTTTTAAAATCATTAAATTTTATTCTAAATAATTATATGTATTGTTGCCTATTTATGCTTCATATTTATTATTCTCTATTTCTTTTAATAGTCCCAACCCCTTCTGTGTTATAGAAATACCAGATATATTATTATTTTTTATACATATGTATCCTTCTTCTCTTAATTTTTTAACATGAAAATAAATTGAAGATAAAGATTTTATTCCAGTTTCTTGTTGTAAATTTATTATTGAAGGATAATATCCATAAATTATATTAAATTTATAAATAGCATTTAATATAATTAACCTATTGTGCTAGTTAAATTTTAAAATAATAAAACTCCAACAAATGTGAAAACCTAAAGTTAATCCAAAACTTTTATAAAGGAGGTTTTCATATGTTGG